>JAWWPK010000180.1:0-17557 GCA_033854925.1 Nocardioidaceae bacterium
ACTGCGGCAATCTGTCGCAGCGACTCGGGCCGCGACATGCGAGGGGGCGAGCGAAGCGAGCCTTGCGAGCGCAGCGAGCGCGCCTCGCGATCGGCTCCGGCGGCCATGACCACGGCGAAGCCCGCGAGCGCAGCGAGCGTGGTCATGGTCCCGGGGCCGAAGCTTGCGAGGGTAAATTGTTAACGACCCGCAAGCTCCTCCGCGCCTGCGACCGCCAGGTCACCCAGGCTGTCGAAGCGCTTGGCGGTGATCCGCTCGGGCGGTCCCCAGATGCTGAGGACCGCGACGGGGCGGCCGGCGACGTCGAGCACCGGCGCGGACACACCCCAGGCCGACTCGTCGAACTCGCCCCGGCACACCGAGAACCCACGCTCACGAGTCCTCACGAGCTCCTCGCCGAGCGCGGCGCGAGACGTGATCGTTGTCGAGGTGAAGCGTTGCAGCCGACCACCGCGCGGCAGGTTCAAGAGCTCCCGAACCTCGTCCGGCCCGGAGAAGGCCAGCAGCACCTTGCCCGTCGACGTCGCGTGCAGCGAGACCGGCCGGCCCTGCCAGGTGACCGAGACGATCGCGCCTGCGGCGGCCTCGGCGACGTAGGTCAGCGCGCCGTCACGCATGACGGCCAACGCCGCCGTCTCACCGGTCCGGCCCGCGATCCGCTCCAGCACCGTGTACGCCGCCCGGGCCATGGACCCGCCGCCGGCCTGTCCGGCGAGGTCGATGAGCCCGAAGCCGAGGGAGTACCACCCGGTGTCGCGGTCGAGGTGGACCAGCCGCTGGCGCTCGAGAGTGGCGAGGATCCGCCACGTGGTGGTGCGGTTCAGACCGACGGCTTGGGCAAGAGCGGTCGCCGTGGCCGAGGGGCCGGACGCCACCGCCACGGCACGGAGGAGGGCGGCCGCCCGCTCGACGGACTGGACACCCTTGGACTCCCGAGAAGCCTCCGTTGCGCGTGGTACGACGTGTTGCGTATGGCGAGACGCCACGGAATCCTCCTCTCTAGCCATTGACCGCCGAAAGATGGTCACTTTATGTTCACTAGATCACATGCCGATGTTCGGATAGTGAAACAGAGGAGTCACGAAGTGAACCAGCCTCGCAACAGCTTGGGTTTCTCTCGACGCCAGCTGCTGAAGTACTCCGGCATCGGCGCTGCTGCCGTCGCGGGCAGCAGCTTCCTGGCCGCGTGCGGCGGTGACAGCGGCGGCGGCGGCGCGGGCGGTGGTGGACCGCAGAAGAGTGGCGGCATCCTGATCCACGGCGCCACCGGTGGTGGCAGCAAGGACACCATCGACCCGCACCAGCCGGTCACCGCTGCCGACATCGCGCGGGTGAACAACCTGTTCGAGCCGCTGCTGTTCTGGAACAACAACTACGAGCTCGAGCCGGCCGTCGCCGAGTCGGTCGAGGCATCCGCGGACGCCGTCACCTGGACCATCAAGATCCGCCAGGGGGCGACCTTCCACAACGGCAAGCCCGTCACGGCCGCTGACGCGCTGTTCAGCATCCAGCGGGTGGCCGATCCCAAGAAGCCGCTCTCGGCCGGTGGTCAGCTCTCGCAGATCATCGACTTCCAGTCGAGCAAGGCCGTCGACGACAGCACGCTCTCGCTGGTGCTCAACACGCCGTACGCCATCCTCGACACGCTGCTCGCCGAGTACACGCTGGGCATCATCCCGACCGACTTCGACATCGCCAACCCGGTCGGCACGGGCGCCTTCGCCTACAAGTCGTTCGAGCCCGGCAAGACCAGCACCTTCACCAGGTACGCCGACTACTGGGGCGATGCGGCGTTCGTCGACGAGCTCCAGATCCAGGACTTCGCGGACGACAACGCCAAGGTCAACGCGCTGCAGGCCAACCAGATCCAGACGCTCGACAACCTGCCCTACAACCTGATCGACACGATCAAGGGTGCGGGCGGCGGCGTACTGATCGCCGACTCCGGCGGCTGGGTGCCGTTCACCATGCGCGTCGACCAGGCGCCGTTCAACGACGTCAAGGTGCGTCAGGCCATGCGGCTGATCGTCGACCGACAGGCGATGATCGACCAGACGCTGAGCGGCTACGGCTCGCTGGGCAACGACATGTACGCGCCCCTCGACGTCAACTACGCCAAGGATCTGCCGCAGCGCGAGCAGGACATCGACCAGGCCAAGTCGCTTCTGGCGTCGGCCGGCCAGTCGGACCTCCAGGTCGAGCTGTTCACCGGTGACGACATCGGCTCGGTGGCCCCGGCTGCGGCCAACCTCTTCGTGGAGCAGGCCAAGGCGGCGGGCGTCGCGGTCAAGGTCACCAAGAAGAACCCCTTCTACGACGACAACTACCTGTCCTACACGTTCGCCCAGGACTTCTGGAACACCCGCAACTACATTCCGCAGGCCGTCGTCGGCACCTTCCCCCCGGACCAGGGCGGGACCTACAACGAGACGCACTGGGACAACTCGGACCACCGAGACCTCGTCAACGCCGCGGCCGCGGAGCTCGACGAGGCGAAGCGGGCCGACCTGCTCCACCAGGCTCAGGAGATCGAGTACAACGAGGGCGGCCTGATCATCTGGGGCTTCCGTCAGCAGGTCGACGGCTACGGCGCCAACGTGAAGGGCCTGGAGCCGAGCAAGTACCTCCCGCTCGGGTCCTACAAGTTCAACAAGGTGTCGGTCTCCTGACATGACCCAGGTCGCGACGCTCCCTGACCCGTTCGAGGAGGTCGCACCTCCTCGGGGCCACTCCGGCGGGGCGGCGTGGGGCCTCTGGCTCCTGCGCCGCCTCGGCCTGGCGGCCCTCACCCTGTGGCTGGTCTCCATCCTGGTCTTCCTCGCCACGGCGGCCCTCGGTGACCCGGTGCGCGCCATTCTCGGGCGCGACTACAACTCCAACGTCGCCCGGCGCGAGCAGCTCGAAGCCCAGCTGGGCGTCGGCGACAACATCGTCAGCAGGTACTTCGACTGGCTCGGCGGCCTGGTCTCGGGTGACCCCGGGACCTCGCTGGCCAACCAGCAGCCGGTGTGGGGGCAGGTCTCGGACAGCGTCATCAACACGCTGGCGCTGGTCCTGCTCTCCGCCCTGGTGATGATCCCGCTGGCCTTCGGCATCGCCATGATCTCCTCACACTTCCGGCGCAAGCGACCGGACACGGTGATCCAGACGATCCTGCTCGCGCTCGCGGGCGTGCCCGAGTTCGTGACCGGCATCCTGCTGGTCTCGGTCTTCTCCACGTCGGTCTTCCACTGGTTCCCGGCGGTCACGCTGAGCACACCGACGGGCCACCCGTGGGACACGCCGAAGTCGATGGTGCTCCCGACGGCCACGCTCGTGATCGCCGTCTCGCCCTACGTCTCGCGGATCGTGCGCGCCACCCTGCTCGAGGTGCTCGACAGCGACTACGTCGAGCTGGCCCGGCTCAAAGGCATCCCCGAGCCGGTGGTGATGCGCAAGCACGCGCTGCTCAACGCGATAGTCCCCGGCATCCAGGTCATCGCGCTGCAGCTGGCCTGGCTGGCCGGCGGTGTGGTGCTGGTGGAGACCCTGTTCTCCTACCCGGGGGTCGGCCGACAGCTCGTCGACTCGGTCCGCAACCACGACGTCCCGATGGTGCAGCTCCTGAGCATGATCATCGCCGGGGTCTACGTCGTGGTGAACCTCGTCGCCGACCTGCTCTCCATCCTGCTGACGCCCCGAGCGAGGACGGCGATCTCGTCATGAGTGCACCGACAGCTCGCGCGGCGACGCCCGCGACCACCCCCGGCTTCTTCCGGAAGGCGCTGCAGCAGAAGCGGTTCACCTTCGGCTTCGTGGTCACCCTGCTGATCGTCGCGTTCGCGATCGTCGCGCCCTTCCTCGCGCCGTACAGCGAGAACGAGACCGCCGGGCCGCCGTACTCGAAGGACGGGCTCTTCGGCACCGACTACCTCGGCCAGGACGTGCTGAGCCGCGTGATGCACGGCGGCCAGGGCATCCTGCTCATCTCGGTGCTCGCGACCCTGCTCGGCATGGTCGTGGGCGTCCTCATCGGCGTGGTGGCGGCCTACAGCGGCGGCTTGTGGGACGAGGTGATCATGCGGCTCAACGACGTGCTGCTCGCCTTCCCCCAGATCCTGCTCGCGCTGGTGGTCCTCACCGCGCTGCAGAACCCGTCGAACCTGGTGATCATCGTCCTGGTGGGCGCCTCGCACGCACCGCGCGTGGCTCGGGTCTCGCGCGGTGTCGCGCTCGGCATCGTGTCGCGCGACTTCGTGGTCGCCGCCGAGGCGCTCGGCGAGAAGCGGTCGCGCATCATCGTGGCCGAGGTGCTGCCGAACATGACCGGCCCGCTGCTGGCCGAGGCGGGACTCCGGCTCACCTACTCGATCGGCCTCGTCGCCGCCCTCGGCTTCCTGGGCTTCGCGGCCGACCCGGGTGCGGCCAACTGGGGCCAGATGATGAACGAGAACCGGCTCGGCCTCCAGACCCAGCCCTGGGCCGTCGTGGCCCCCGTGCTGGTGATCGCCATCTTCACCATCGCCACGAACCTCATGGCCGACGGCCTCGCGCAAGCCAGCCAGAAGGGCGATTGATTCCGATGACTGCCACAAGCACCGACCCAGAGCACCAGGTGGCCCCGACCGGCGGCCTGGTCGTCGAGGACCTCGGCGTCACCCTGACATCACGGCCTGTCGACGTCGTCGACGACATCGACCTGGTCCTGCGACCCGGTGAGGTCGTCGGCCTGGTCGGCGAGTCCGGCTCCGGCAAGACCACGGTCGGCACCTCGCTGCTGGGCTACTCGCGCGCGGGCGCCGTCATCTCCTCCGGCAGGGTGCTGATCGAGGACCGGTCGAAGCCCGGCGCGGTGCGCGACGTGCTCAAGCTGCCCTGGAAGGAGGTCCGGCAGCTGCGCGGCGAGGAGATCGCCTACGTCCCGCAGGATCCCGCCTCGGCGCTCAACCCGAGCATCCGGATCGGCAAGCAGATCGTCGAGCTGCTCGAGCTGCGCGGCATCGGCACCGCCCAGTCCCGGCTCCAGGGCGCTCGGGACGGGCTCGCCGAGGTCGGCCTGCCCAACGACGACGAGTTCCTCAAGCGGTACGCCCATCAGCTCTCCGGCGGCCAGGTGCAGCGCGTGGCCCTGGCGATGGCGTTCCTGCCCAAGCCCAAGGTGCTGGTCCTGGACGAGCCGACCACCGGCCTCGACGTCACCACCCAGAAGATGGTGCTCGACACCATGGCGGAGCTGTGCCGCACCCACGGCGTCAGCGCGCTCTACGTCACCCACGACCTCGCCGTGGTGGCCAACATCGCCGACCGCGTGGCGGTGATGTACGCCGGTCAGATCGTGGAGCTGGGCCCCAGGGAGACGATCTTCGCCAACCCGTCGCACCCCTACACCCGCGCGCTGCTCGACTCGATCCCGCACCTGAGCCAGGCCCGCGCCCTGAAGGGGATACCGGGCCGGACCCCCTCCCCGGGGTCCCGGCCGGACGGCTGCCGGTTCAACGACCGCTGCACCTTCGTGATCGACGAGTGCCGTCAGCAGGTGCCCGAGCTCCGCACCATCGCGCCCGACCACGAGGTGCGCTGCATCAGGGTCGACGAGATCGGCACGTGGGACATCAACATCGGCACGGTGCCCGACGCCGATCCCGACAAGCGGCGCGAGGTCATCCTGACCGTCGACGCGCTCGACGTCTTCTACGGCCGCAAGCAGGTCGTGCACGACGTGACCTTCGACCTGGGCAAGGGCGAGGTGGTGGCGCTGGTCGGCGAGTCCGGCAGCGGCAAGACCACCATCTCCCGCTCGGTCGGCGGGCTGCACAAGGACTGGACCGGCTCCCTCACCTTCGAGGGCCGCGAGCTGGCCAAGAGCGCCCGTCAGCGCTCCGCGGAGGACCGCCGGCGGATCCAGTACATCTTCCAGAACCCCTACCTCTCGCTGAACCCGCGGCTGACCATCGAGCAGATCATCAAGCGACCGATGGAGCTGTTCGGCCTCGCCAAGGGCAAGGCCGCCACCGACCGCGTGCTCGGACTCATGGACCAGGTGGCCCTGGGCTCCCAGATGCTGCACTACCAGGCCAGCCGGCTCTCCGGTGGTGAGCGTCAGCGGGTCGCGATCGCTCGAGCGCTGGCGGCCGAGCCCGACGTGATGATCTGCGACGAGATCACCTCGGCGCTCGACGTCTCCGTGCAGGGGTCCATCGTCGAGCTGCTCGAGGGGCTGCGGAAGGAGCGCGGGATCAGCATGCTCTTCGTCACCCACAACCTGGCACTGGTCCGCTCGATCGCCACCCGCGTGGAGATCCTCCAGGCCGGCAAGGTCGTCGAGGCCGGCCCGGTGGTGACGGTGATGGAGACCCCGCGGGAGGACTACACCAAGAAGCTGCTCTCCAACAGTCCCAGGATCGACTAGTCGGTGCCCACCTCCACAGGGTCCCGGCTCTCGGGACTCAGGTTCACCGACCCCCAACGGGAGGCGGCGTGGTCGCGCGCCGTCGTACCCGCCGGGGCCGGACCCGAGCTGCCCTCCAGCGCGCGCGAGCTGCGGGTGGAGATCGCCGGCGCCGGTCGCTCGCGGGGCCTCGCGGAGTGGCTCGAGGAGACCTGGGCGACCTCGCTGGTCGTCCTCGACCGCGGCACCGTGGTCCACGAGTGGTACGCCGACGGGCTGGACGCCGGCACGCTCTTCCTGGGCGCCTCCATGACCAAGTCGGTGCTGGCGCACCTGGTCGGCCGCGCGGTCGGCGAGGGTGACCTGGCCCTGACGGACGCCGTGACCGCGCACGTGCCCGAGCTGCTGGACAGCGGGTACGCCGGCACCAGCGTGCTCGACGTCCTCACGATGACCACCGGCGTCGACTGGGTCGAGGACCACCGCGATCCCGGGAGCCTGGCCTCCCGGCTCCTCGGCTGCTTCGCCGCCGGCGCCGACTCGCGGTCCGTGCTGCGGGACGTGCGGCCGGGCATGGCTCCCGGCACCCGGTTCAGCTACTGCACCGCCGACTCCCAGGTGCTCGACTGGGTGCGCGAGCGCGCCACCGGCCGCGCCTACGTCGACGACGTCGCCCTGCTCTGGCAGGACCTCGGCTGCACCCACGACGCCGCGGTTGCGACCGACGGCGCCGGCGTCGCGATGGCCGGGGGTGGCCTGGCCGCGACCACGCGGGACTGGGGGCGGGTGGCGCTGCTCGCCGTCGACGGCGCGGTCCAGAGTCACCGGCTGCTCGACCCCGACTGGGTCGAGGCCGCCGCGCGGCCGGCGTACCCCTTCCTGGCGCCCGGCCGGCTGCCGAGCAGCATCACCACGCACGCCGGCTTCGGCTACCACTGGTGGCCGATGGACGCCGACGGCGCGCGGCTGACCGCAGACGGGAGCCGCGGCCAGTTCGCCTGCGCCGACCGGCGGACCGGCGCCGTCGTGGTCAAGACGTCCGCGTGGCCCTACGACGACTTCCTCGTGGACCGCCAGGCTCGCGACCTCAGCTATCTCGGGCTGCACGCCCTGCTCGACACCATCCCTGCCAGGACGAAGGAGTCCGCACCGTGAATCGCAACGTCATGATCACCTGCGCGCTGACCGGGGCCGGCGACACCGTCGGCCGCTCCGAGCACGTGCCGGTGACTCCCGAGCAGATCGCGGAGTCCGGCATCGCCGCCGCCCGCGCCGGCGCCACCATCGTGCACATCCACGTGCGCGACCCGCAGACCGGCAAGGGCTCGCGCGACGTCGCGCTCTACCGCGAGGTCGTGGAGCGGATCCGGGCCTCGGACGTCGACGTCATCATCAACACCACCGCCGGCATGGGCGGCGATCTCTTCCTGGACCCGCAGAACCCGACCACGTTCCTCCCCGAGACCGACCTGGTCAGCGGCGCCGACCGGCTCCCCCACGTCGAAGAGCTGCTGCCGGACATCTGCACCCTCGACTGCGGCAGCCTCAACTTCGGGGAGGGCAGCCTGGTCTACGTCAGCACGCCCGACATGCTCCGCGAGGGCGCGAAGAAGATCCAGGAGCTCGGCGTCCGGTGCGAGATGGAGATCTTCGACACCGGCCACCTGTGGTTCGCCAACACCCTGGTCGAGGAAGGGCTGATCGAAGCCCCGGCGATGTACCAGCTGTGCATGGGCATCCCCTACGGCGCGCCGGCCGACCCGCTGACGCTGGCCGCCATGGTGAACCAGGTCCCGGAGGGAGCGGTCTGGGCGTCGTTCGCCCTCGGCCCCATGCAGATGCCGTGGGTGGCCCAGTCGGTGCTGCTCGGCGGCCACGTCCGGGTCGGACTGGAGGACAACCTCTACCTGAGCAAGGGCGTGAAGGCGACCAACGCACAGCTGGTCGAGCGGGCCAGGACGATCGTGGAGGGCATGGGGGCTCACGTCGCCACCCCGGACGAGGGGCGCGAGATCCTCGCGCTCCCGGCCCGATCACAGGGGGCCAGATGACGCGCGTGGCGCCGGAGGACGTCCGGAACGTCACCTGTGTCGGCGCCGGCGTCATCGGCGGCGGCTGGGTTGCCTACTTCCTCGCTCGCGGCTACCGCGTGGTCGCCTGGGACCCCGCCGAGGACGCCGAGGTGCGGCTGCGACACCTGGTCACGGGTGCGTGGCCCGCGCTGACCGAGCTGGGCCTCGCCAAGGGCGCGAGCATCGACAACCTGGTGTTCGAGCCCGACCTCGCCGCGGCGTGTGCGCAGGCGGACTTCGTGCAGGAGAGCGCGCCGGAGGTCCTCGACCTGAAGCGCACGCTGCTCGCCGACATCGACGCCGCGACGCCGGAGGGTGTGGTGATCTCGTCGTCGACGTCCGGCTTCGGCATGAGCGAGATGCAGGACAAGTGCGCTCATCCCGAGCGGACCGTGGTCGGGCACCCGTTCAACCCGCCCTACCTGATCCCCCTCGTGGAGGTGGTCGGCGGTACGTCGACGTCCCCCGACACCGTCGCCTGGGCCTCGGACTTCTTCCGGTTCGCCGGGAAGTCGGTCATCACGATGGACCGCGAGGTGCCGGGCTTCATCGCCAACCGGCTGCAGGAGGCGCTGTGGCGCGAGGCGCTGCACATGGTCGCCGCCGGTGAGGCCACCGTCGAGCAGATCGACCTGTCGATCACCGACGGCCCCGGGCTGCGGTGGCCGATCCAGGGCCCGATGCTGACCTTCCACCTCGCCGGCGGCCAGGGCGGCATGGCGCACATGCTCGACCACTTCGGCCCGTCGCTGCAGTCCCCGTGGACCCGGCTCGTCGCGGCCGAGCTGACGCCCGAGCTGCGCGACGCCGTCGTCGAGGGCTGCGAGCGGGAGGCGGACGGCCGCAGCATCGACGAGCTGGTGGCCGAGCGGGACCGTGGTGTGATCGCGATCCTGCGCGCGCTCGGCAGAGTCTGAGGCGCGGGTGACGCCCGAACCCGTCGTCTGGCGGGAGCCCGTCCAGGACGCGTGGATCGACTACAACGGCCACCTGTCCGAGCCCTACTACGTGCTGGTCTTCGGGCACGGCACCGACGCCGTGATGGACCTGGTCGGGCTGGGTCCTGCGTACCGCGAGGCGAACGACGCCTCGCTCTACACGGTCGAGGCGCACGTGCGCTACCTCGACGAGGTCTCGGCCGGCAGCGACCTCGAGGTGCGCTCGTCGGTGATCGGCGCCACCGGCAAGCTGCTGTGGATCTGGCACGAGCTCTGGGTCGACGGACGGCTGCGCGCCACCGAGGAGATCCTCGGCGTGCATGTCGTCGCCGGCTCTTCCGCGACGTTCCCCGACGACGTCGCGGCCCGCGTCCTGACCGCGCGTATCCCACCACCTCAGGAGGCCGCTGGCCGGATCCGGCCACTCCCCCAGCTATGACCTGGAGACGCCGACGCGCCAACTCTGGCCGAGGTCGATCCGAGCCACCGAGCGTCAGCCGTGGAATGCGGTCACTCCGGTCAGACTGGGGACGAACACGTAGCCGCCGTCCACCACGGCCGACGGGAAGTGGGTGAGGGAGCCCGCGTGGATCCGCTGGACGACGGAACCGTTGGCCAGGTCGAGGACGAAGAGGTCGCCGCTCTCGCGGTCGGCGACATAGACCCGCGTACCCGCGATGACCGGTGAGCCGTAGAGGCCGTCGGCGGTCCAGGCCCACTTCAGGCTCGAGGAGCCCACCTCGAGAGCGCGGATCTGGTGGCTGAACAGGCAGGGCATCAGCACCGTCCTCCCCGTGACCGCGGGGCCGCCGAACGACGCGCAGCCGTCCAGGTCAGCGAGCTCGGAGCCGACGCCCTCGAAGTGCTCGGGGAGCAGGTAGACGATGCCGCGCTTGCCGGCGATCACGATCCGGTGCAGAGCAGGGATACTGACCGGCGAGGAGCTGCCGAGGTCGAGATCCTGGGCGTTGTCCTCCCGCCAGGTCGACGGCGCGAAGATCGAGACCACCTTCAGCCGCTTCGGGGTCAGCTCGGTCACCGAGTCGGACTTGTCCCATTTGCCGGAGAGCTGTGCGCCGTTGCCGCTCGCGACGTAGACATCGCCGTTGGCTCCCTCGACCGGCCCGGCCGGCGACCACATTCCGGCCTCGCGCGCGGTGGGGACGGCGTAGTGGTGGGTCCTGCCCTTGCCGGAGACCGGCGTCGATGTCACGTAGCCCACGTAGTTGTCGCAGTCGCCGGCAAGCCCGCCGAAGCTGACGATGACCCGGCCGCCGGTGACCAGCACAGAGGATCGCTCCTGCTCGGCCTTGCGGTTGCGGTCCTCGAGGACGTCGAGGTTGACGTGCCACTTGCGGTGGCCGTTGCCGGGGTCGACCGCCCACAGCACGTGGTGGCCACCGTGGGTCTCGGCGACGACAAAGACGGTGTCGGTCGTGGCGTCGTACGCCGGCGTCCCGGTGATTCCCAGCGGGTCGATGTCGCCGCAGGGCAACCCGTTCTGGGGCTGCGGCTTGCCGAGCGTCACCCTCCACTTCTTGATGCCCGTCGCCGGGTCGAGCCCCCAGACCTGGTCGGACTCGGTGGCCACGACCAGCAACTGGTGCACGACCAGCGGCTCGCCGTAGACCGCGCCTTTGAGGTTGGCTGCCCAGGCCTGGTGCAGCGGGGAGCCGGCCGGGTTGGCGACATAGCCAGTGTGGGTCGGTCCGCCGTGGTACATCGGCCAGTCGGTCAGCTCGGTCGCCGGAACGGTCGAACCAGTGACCGGGACCTGGTCCGGCCGGGCGTCGGAGCTGCAGGCCGCGCCGAGGAGAAGGGCCAAGGCGATCAGCAGGACGGAGAGGCGGCGCACGGCGCCCATCCTGCCGCTTCTCCGGCCTCCATGGGCGGGCTCCAGTCCGACGTGTTGAACGCCCAGCCCGGCTGACGCCAAAGACGCGTTGGTCCGTCACCTTTGGCTGGCCCCAGTGGTTCAGGACCGGCCAAAGGTGTCGAACTACGCCGAAACTAGGCCGGCGCCAGAAGCCCCTCGGACGTCCGGTACGCCAGCCCGTCCTGGACGACGAAGGCGAGGGCGCGGTCGAACCTGTCGTGCTCCCAGTACGTCGCGCCGACGAGCTCGGCGAGGCGCTCTGGCGACTGTGGCCCGTTCACCTCGAGGGCACGGACGAGTTGGCCCATCTCGTGGAAGACGTGGCGGTCGCGCTTGCCCTCGGTGCTGGCCCTGGGTGGTGGCATCGGCATGCTGCTCTCCCTTCTCGTCAGCGTTCGGTCACGCGTTCGCGGGCTGCGGGCTGGAGCCGGAAGCGCCGGCGTCGGAGTCCTCGGCGGTGAGCGGCTGGGCGATGCTCTCCAGCGACTGGCCCTCGGCCTTGACGCCGAGGAACGCCTCGACGAGCCCGCCGGCGATCATGAGCACGGCGCCGATGTAGTAGCCGATCGCGATGCCACCGATGTCCTTGGACGCGGTCGCGTGGGAGATGAGGTAGCCGAAGAGCAGGGGACCGGCGATGCCGCCCGCCGCGGTCCCGATCGCGTAGAAGAACGCGATGCACAGCGCCCGGGTCTCCATCGGGAAGATCTCACTGGCGGTGAGGTACGCCGCACTGGCACCGGCCGAGGCCATGAAGAAGATGATGCAGCCCATCAGGGTGAGCGTGACGGCGGAGAAGTCAGCGAGGAAGAACCCGGCGATGGCCAGCAGGACGCCGGAGGCGACATAGGTGAAGGTGATCATCCTGACCCGCCCGATCGAGTCGAAGAGCGGGCTCAGCAGCAGCGCACCGGCGAAGTTGCTCGCCGCGAACACCGCGATGTACCACCCGGTCTGCTTGACGTCGAGGAACGTGCTCAGGGTGTCGCCGTAGGTGAAGAAGAACGCGTTGTAGAGGAACGCCTGCCCGACGAACAGCGAGAAGCAGAGCACAGTCCGTCTCGGGTACAACGTGAAGACGGTCTTCGCGATGAGGGGCAGGCCGATCGTCTTGCGCTGTCGGATCGTGATCGTCTCGGAGACGTCGTGGAGCTGCTTGCCGGACTCCTCGGTGACCGTGCGCTCGATGTCCTTGACGATCTCCTCGGCTTCGTCCTCCCGGCCGTGGATGAAGAGCCATCGCGGGCTCTCCGGCACGTTGCGCCGGACCAGCAGGATGCCGATGGCCAGGATCGCGCCGAGGCCGAAGGCCAGTCGCCAGCCCCACGCCTGGTCGATCACGTTGGGGTCGAGCAGCGGGATGGTGAGCACGGCGCCACCCGCGGCGCCCACCCAGAACGAGCCGTTGATGGCGACGTCGACACGCCCTCGGTACCTCGCGGGGATCAGCTCGTCGATGGCAGAGTTGATCGCGGCGTACTCACCGCCGATGCCGGTTCCGGTCAGGAAGCGGGCGGCGAAGTACCACATCGGGTTCATCGAGAAGGCTGTCAGCACCGTCGCGACCGAGTAGACACCGAGCGAGACCATGAACAGCTTCTTGCGGCCCAGCTTGTCGGTGAGCTGACCGAAGAACAGCGCCCCGAGGCATGCGCCCGCGACGTACGCCGCCCCGGCGAAGCCGACCTGGAAGCTGCTCATGCCCAGCCCGTCGCCGTTCGGCTTCAGGGCGTCGGACATCGAACCCACAATGGTGACCTCGAGGCCGTCCAGGATCCAGACCGTCCCCAGCCCGATGACGATCAGCCAGTGCCATCGGACCCAGGGCAGCCGGTCCAGCCTGGCGGGTATGTCGGTCGTGATGCGACCTGTCTGCACGCTCATGCCGAGGGCGGTACCCCTGAGACGATGCTCACATGACCACCCCACGAAATCCGGCTGCTCCCCCGCTGCGCTCCTCCGCATCCCGATTCCGCGGGGAACCCGGAAAAGCATGAGGGTCACCCTCACGTCGTCCACGCCGCTGCGGTTCGACGACGGCACGCCGGTGCGTGCGGCCTCCGGCGTCGCGCGGTACGGCGACGGCTGGCTGGTGGTGCAGGACGACGCGACCCACGGGTGCGTGTGGCGGGACGGATCGGGCCGCCCGCTGCGGCTCTTCTCGCCGGTCGGCGGCCACGACGTGTTCGACGAGGCGTCCGGCACCAAGGAGCTCAAGCCGGACCTCGAGGCGGTGGTCGCGCTCGGCGACGGCCGCACCCTGGCCCTCGGCTCGGGGTCGACGCCCGCCCGCATGCGCTGCGTCCTGCTCTCCGACGCCAGCGTCCAGGTGGCGGGACTTGAGCCGGTCTACGCCCGGATCGGCGAGCTTCTCGAGGTCGCACCCGACCAGCTCAACCTCGAGGGCGCCACCGTCGTGGGCGACACGCTGCGGTGGTTCCAGCGCGGGCTGCCGTCCGCCGGGGCACCGAGCGCCAGCGTCGACGTCGAGCTGGGCAGCCTCCTCGCCCACGCGTCCGGCGCTGCGGCAGCGATCCGGGTCTCGGCGGTGCGTCGCTACGACCTCGGCAGCGTGGCCGGCATCGGGCTGGCTGTGACCGAGGCGATCAGCCTGTCCGGGGGCCTGGTGCTGGTCAGCGCGGCCGCCGAGGACTCGCCATCGACGTACGACGACGGGCCGGTGGTCGGCTCGGCGCTGGCCCTGCTCGACGGCGACCGGCTGCTCGACCTGGCCGAGCTCCCCGAGCTGGACGGCGCGGTGGCCAAGGTCGAGGGGCTGGCCCTGGTGGGCCAGCGCGACGATGTGCTCGACCTGGTCGCCGTCGTGGACGCCGACGACCCCGCCGTGCCCTCGCTGCTGCTGGAGCTGACTGTGACGCCCTAGCTGAGCTCCCCGAACACGCCGCCCATGCCGAGGAAGAAGCGCGTGTTCTCGTTGACCACTCCGTTGGCAGGGTGGACGCCCATCTCCTTCTGGTAGGCCTTCACGACCTTCTCCGTCTGGGTCCCGAAGCTGCCGTCGACCACGATCGTCGCCCCGGCCGCCCGGAGCGCGCGCTGAAGCACGGTCACGGCCGAGCCGTGCGCACCGAGGGCGAGGTTGCTGTCGGGGAGCTGGACTCCGAACAGCAGGGTCCACATGCCGTTGTTGATCCGGTAGGGATGCGGGACGGCGCCCTCGAAGCCGTCGGTGATCTTCTTGACCGCCGCCTTGGTCTGCGGCCCGTAGAAGCCGTCCACGACGACCGGCCCCACGCCCACGTCGTTGAGGGAGCACTGCAGCGTGCGGACCGCGGCCTTGCGGTCACCCGGCCTGAGGATCGGGTACGACGCGAGCGTGCGTGAGCAGACGGGCTTGGCCGCCCGCGCGGTGTGGTGGGTGGTCGCCGCCTGACTCGGCGCCACCACGAGCAGGCTGGACAGCAGAGCGACAAGCAGGGCGAGGGTGCGACGTACGGGGCTCATGTCCCTGAGACCACAGCAAGCATCCACTGGTTGTCCAGCAGCGGGGGCACAGAATGGGAGCGGGCGAGCGCAGCGAGCGTCTGCGAGCGGAGCGAGCGCGCCCCGCGATCGGTCCGGCGGCCACGATGGACTGCGACGCCCGCGACGCGGAGCGAGCGTCCGTCGTGGGTGCCGGACCGAAGCTCGCGGGGGTCAACGACTCGAGTAGTCCCGGAAGCCGCGCTTGGTCTTGCGGCCGAGATAGCCGGCGGTCACCAGGTGCTCCAGCAGCGGCGCCGGCGCGAAGCCGGGCTCGCGGAACTCGAGGTAGAGCTCGCGCTGGATGGCCAGCGAGACGTCGTTGCCGACCACGTCGAGCAGCTCGAACGGGCCCATCGGCAGCGCGCAGCCCTGCTTCATCGCGGTGTCGATGTCGTCGGCGGTCGCGTAGTGCGCCTCGAGCATCTTCACCGCGTCGTTGAGGTACGGGAACAACAGCGCGTTGACGATGAAGCCGGCCCGGTCTGCGCACGACACGGCGACCTTGCCGACCTTGTCGCAGAGCGCCCGGCTGGTCTCGGCGACGTCCTCGTCGGTCATCACGGTGGAGACGACCTCGACCAGCTTCATCACCGGCGCCGGGTTGAAGAAGTGCAGGCCGATGACGTCCTGGGGCCGCTCGGTGGCCCGGGCCAGCTCGATCACGGGCAGCGAGGAGGTCGTGGTGGCCAGGATCGCGCCACGGCCCCCATTTCCATTCCGGCAGATGTCGTCGAGGTTGTTGAACAGGGTGGTCTTGATCGCGAGGTCCTCGGCGATCGCCTCGACGACGATGTCGACGTCACGCAGGTCGTCGAGCGCGGTGGAACCGGTGACTTTCGCGAGCACGGTGGCCTTGTCGTCCTCGGTGGCGCGGCCGCGCTGGATCTGCTTGTCGAGGTTCTTGGTGATCGTCGAGAGCACGCCGTCCACCTTGTCCTGGCTGCGGCCCACGAACAGCACGTCGTAGCCGGCCTTGGCGAAGACCTCGACGATGCCGCCGGCCATGGTCCCGGTGCCCACGACGCCGACCCTTGAGATGTGGTGCTGGAACTGCGGCTTGTCGTCCGCGTTCGGGGTGAGGTCGTCGGCGACGGTGACGGGGCTGTCCGGGCCGTCGTAGGTGTAGAAGCCGCGGCCGGTCTTGCGACCGAGCATGCCCGCGGTGACCAGCTGCTTGAGGATCGGCACGGGCGCGTGCAGCCGGTCGCGGCCCTGGCGGTACATCGTCTCGAGGATCTCGTACGCCGTGTCGAGGCCGATCAGGTCGAGCAGCTGGAGCGGACCCATCGGGTAGCCGCAGCCGAACCGCATCGCCGCGTCGATGTCCTCGCGGGAGGCGAACTTGCCCTCGAACATGGCGACCGCGTGGTTGAGGTAGCCGAAGAGCAGCGTGTTGGCGATGAATCCGGCCTTGTCACCACAGACGACCGGATTCTTCCCGAGATGCTCGACCAGCGCGGTCACGTCCTTGAGCACCTGCGGCTCGGTGACGACGGTCTTGATGATCTCGACGAGGTTCTGCACCGGCGCGGGGTTGAAGAAGTGCACGCCGATGACCCGGCCGGGGTGGGCATTGGCGGTCGAGATCTCGGTGACGCTGAGCGAGGAGGTGTTGGTGGCCAGGATGGCGTCGGGCGCGACGATGCCCTCGAGCTCCTGGAAGATCTGCTTCTTGATCTCCAGCGACTCCACGACGGCCTCGACCACGAAGTCGGCCTCGTGCAGGTCCTTGAGCGTGGTGGTGAACGTGATCCGGCCCAGCAGGTCGGCCGCCTCGGCCTCGGTGAGCTTCTCGCGCTTGACCGCGCGCGAGGTGGAGTGCTCGAGGTGCTGACGCCCGCGGGCCACGGCCTCGTCGTTCTGCTCGACCCCGATGACGGCGAAACCGTTGCGGGCGAACACCTCGGCGATCCCGGCACCCATGGTGCCGAGGCCGACGACCCCGACGGTGGTGAACGTGCGGGGCTCGGGCGCCTGGTCAGTCATGGCGCGGAGCCTAGTTGACGGTTAGCGGGTGTTCACCTGAGTGCGACTTCCATCACCACCCGGACCCCGTTGATGTCCAGACCGAGGTCGCGCTCCTTGTCCCGCAGCCGCCGCTCGTACGACGCCAGCTCGGCGACCTCGGTGAAGCCCAGGCCGCGGTAGAACGGGCCGTTCCACGGCACGTCGCGGTAGGTGCACAGGCTCATCCGGTCGAACCCCTGGGCGCGGGCCTCGGCCATCGCGGCGCGGGTCAGCGCGGCGCCGATCCCCCGCCGCTGGTGCTCGGGCAGGACCGAGAGCTGCTCGAGGTGGGCGTGGCCGTCGAGGACCAGGACGTGCACGAAGCCCACCGGGGGCTCTCCTGCCACCAGCAGGAAGCCCGGCTCGGCAGCGCGCTGACGGCCGTCGGCGGCCGGGCTCAGCAGGATCGGCTCGATGGCGTCGCCGAACAGCTCCTGGAGCTGCGGCCCACCGGCGTCCTCGATCGGTCCGATCTGTCCCAGGTCGGCGGCCCGGGCCGGACGGATGCGCGGAATCACATAGTCACTTGGGGTCATGTCGGCCGGCACCACGCCGAGGACGATGCCACCATGGTCTGTCTTCGTCGCGTCGGTTTCGTCAAGGTCCTCGTCGGTGCACTCTTCGGAGGCGCACTGCTCCTCGGTCCGCTCTCCCCACCGGCGTCGGCCAGCGGCCCCACGACCGAGTGCCAGCTGCACGCGTTGAGCAACCCGAGCACCGTGGGCGGGTCTGCGACCTTCCGGTTCTTCGCCGCCGCCCGGCTCCCGGAGGACCTGCCTCCGTCGCCCTCGGGGCTGGTCACCTTCTTCGA
>JAWWPK010000181.1:0-27269 GCA_033854925.1 Nocardioidaceae bacterium
CGGCGCTGCGTCCGGGCCAGCTCGTGGTCTCGCTGGCGGCCGGCATCACCACCGCCTACATCGAGTCGCGGGTGCCCGACGGCGTCGCGGTCGTGCGGGTCATGCCGAACACCCCCGCGCTCGTCGACGAGGGCATGGCCGCGGTCTCCCCGGGCTCACACTGCTCGGAGGAGCACCTGCGCGAGGCCGAGGAGCTGATGGCCTCGGTCGGCAAGGTGCTCCGCATCCCAGAGCGCCAGCAGGACGCCGTCACCGCCATCTCCGGCTCCGGGCCCGCATACATCTTCTTCGTCGTGGAGTCGATGATCGAGGCCGGCGTCCACCTCGGCCTGCCGCGCACCACCGCGACCGAGCTGGTGATCCAGACGCTCGTCGGCTCGGCCAAGATGCTCCGCGAGACCGGCACCCACCCGACCGTGCTTCGCGAGCAGGTCACCTCGCCCGGCGGCACCACCGCCTCGGCGCTCCGCGAGCTCGAGATCCACAAGGTGCGCGCCGCGTTCCTGGCCGCGATGGAGGCCGCCCGCGACCGCTCCCGCCAGCTGGCCGAGGGCGACTGAACGCCTTCACCTGGGGCGCGACCCCCGAGGAGGCCGGGCGCCACTACCCGGCCGACGACCTGGTGCCCGGCGGCCTGCTGCTCACCCGCGCCATCTCCGTCCGCTCCCCTGCTGCGCTGACCTGGCGCTGGCTCTGCCAGGTCGCTGTCGCGCCGTACTCCTACGACTGGATCGACAACCGCGGCCGCCGCAGCCCCGACACCCTGACGCCCGGCGCGGACCAGCTCGAGCTCGGCCAGACCATGGCGGTGATCTTCCGGCTCACGTCGTACGACGACGTCCACCAGTGGACCGCGATCACCTCGCCACGCGGCCGGCGGCTGTTCGGCCCGGTCGCGATCACGTACGCCGCCGAGCCCGACGGCCCCGACACGCGGATCGTCTGCCGACTGGCCGTGGCCGCCCGCGGCCCGATCGCCCGGGCGCGCGCGCATGCGCTGGCCTGGGGCGACCTCGTGATGATGCGCCGCCAGCTCCTGAACCTGAAGGCGCTGGCCGAGCGGGATGCCGTTGCGCTGGGACACTGACCGGGTGGAGACCTACCGCACGCCGGACGAGCGCTTCGCCGACCTGCCGGACTTCCCGTGGCCGCCGTCGTACGCCGAGGTGGCGGACCCCGGCGATCCAGCCGGCGGCGCCCTCCGGATGGCGTACGTCGACGCCGGACCGGCCGACGGACCGGTCGCTCTGCTGCTCCACGGTGAGCCGTCGTGGTCGTACCTCTACCGGCACGTGGTCGCGGCCCTCACCGATGCCGGCATCCGATGCGTGGCTCCGGACCTGGTCGGCTTCGGCCGCTCCGACAAACCGCTCGCGCAGACCGACCACACCTTCGCCCGGCACGTGGAGTGGGTTCGGGAGCTCGCCTTCGACCACCTCGACCTGCGGGACGTGACGTTGGTCGGTCAGGACTGGGGCGGGCTGATCGGGCTCCGGCTGGTGGCCGAGCAGCCCGACCGGTTCGCACGCGTGGTCGCCGCGAACACCGGCCTCCCGACCGGTGACTTCGACATGCCCGAGATCTGGTGGATGTTCCACGACGCGGTCGGAAAGGCCGAGGTGCTGGACATCGGCCGCCTGGTCGCGGCCGGCTGCGTCCGCGGCATGACCGACGACGTCCGTGCGGCCTACGACGCGCCGTTCCCGACCGAGGAGAGCAAGGCCGGCCCCCGCGCCATGCCGAACCTGGTGCCGACCCGCCCCGACGACCCGGCGGCCCCCGCCAGCCGGCTCGCGTGGGCGGCCCTGGGGGAGTGGCCCAAGCCGTTCCTCACCGCCTTCAGCGACTCCGACCCGATCACCGGCGGCATGGAGGGGATCCTCCAGCAGCACGTCCCCGGCGCGCACGGCCTCGACCACCCCACCATCACGAACGCCGGCCACTTCCTCCAGGAGGACGCCGGCCCCGAACTCGGCCGGGCCATCGCCGCCTTCATGGCGGGCGGCTCGCGATAGTCCCTGACGTTCGTGTAGCCCAGTCGGAGTGTCAGCTACGAGAACGTCAGGGACTATCCCTCCTTCACAGGCCGATGGCTGTCGTGGCTGCCGCCAGCACCGGGGCGGTGACTTCCCGGCAGCGGGCGGCGCCGGCCGCGAAGACCTGGGTGACGTGCACCGGGTCGGCGGCGAGGTCGGCGTACCGCTTCTGGATCGGCTCCAGCGTGGCCACCACGGCGCCGGCCACCGCGCGCTTGAGGGCGCCGTAGGTGTCGATGCCGGCGGCCGAGCCGCCGCACGCCTCCAGGATGTCGAGCAGGTTGGTGACCCCAGGCTTGTCCGGCGAGCGACGTACGGCGGCCGGGCCGGCCTCGGAGTCCGTGACCGCTCGCGCCACCTTCTTCCGTACGACGTCCGGCGGGTCGAGCAGGTAGACCGAGCCGGCCGCGTCCGCGGACTTCGACATCTTGCGGTCCGGGTGCAGCAGGTCCATCACGCGGGCGGTGCCGTCGGAGGCGGTGACCACCTCCGGCACGGTGAAGACCGGCCCGTAGCGACGGTTGAACCGCAGCGCCAGGTCGCGGGTCAGCTCGACGTGCTGGCGCTGGTCGGCGCCGACGGGCACCTGCTCGGGCCGGTACAGCAGGATGTCGGCCGCCATCAGCGCCGGATAGGTGAACAGCGAGACGCGGGTCGAGTCGACGCCGCGGCCCTTCTCCTTGAACTGGATCATCCGGTTCAGCTCGCCGGTGGTGGCGACGCACTCGAGCAGGTAGGCGAGCTGCGCGTGCGCCGGCACCTGGCTCTGGCGGAACAGCGTGGCCCGGTCGAGACCGACCGCGAGGAACAGCATGGCCGTCTCGTCGGCGTACGAGCGCAGCAGGACGGGGTCGTGCTCGGTGGTCATCGCGTGCAGGTCCGAGACGCCGTAGAAGGCGTCCTCCTGGCGAAGCGACATGGGCAGCAGCGCGCCGAGGTAGCTGCCGAGGGTGAGCCGTCCCGAGGGGGTCAGCAGGGACAGGGTGCGTGTCATGTGGAGCTCCTGGTGTGAGAGCCCACGGGCCGCGCGGAAATGCAGAACGGCCGCCCGTGGGCGGCCGGTGAGAGAGATGTGCTGAGTCGTCAGCAGGTCGGTGGGCCGCCGTCAGGCGGGCCACCAGGCGAGGTACGTCGAGGTCAGCACGCACCAAGGCTATCGCGCAGCCGGGTCAGCAGGCGGGCCCCACCGGCGTGAGCGTGTAGTGCGAGGTGCCCGAGCCCGGCTGGCCCGCGACGCTGCCCGCGCCCTGGCCGACCATCTTCCCGGGACGCCGCGGGCCGTCGGGGAAGGTGATCCGGTAGGTCCCGGAGTACGACGCCTCGAAGTCGCCCGAGAACGTATAGGTGCCGTTGAGCCCGCCGGAGGCCTCGAGCGTGCCGACCCCCGAGCTCAGCGTGAACGGCTTGGTCACGTCGCAGACCGTCTCGTCGACCTGGACGTCCCGGAGACCGCCGACGACGCGGTAGGCGCGCGGGTCGCAGATGAGATCGGCCTTGGCGCGGTCGACGACGAACGTCCCCGGGAGCTGGTGGTTGACGCCGGTCCAGAAGTCCAGGAGGGGGCCGGGGTCCCGCGCCGCACGACAGCGGGCGATCGCTTCCTTCTCGCAGGGCTTGATCACCACGGCCATGACCTCGTACGTGGTCAGCTCGTGGTCCGGAATGACCGAGGGAACTCCGAGGAGCTGTTGCTGCCGCATGTAGCTGAGCGCCGTCTGAGCCGCCTGCTTGGCGGCTGCGCACGATGTGTCGGCGCTCTTGAGCCGCGGCCGGACGACCCCTGTCTCGTACTGCGCGAACGCCTTGGTGACCTTGTCGGTGAAGTCGGGATCGCTCGGGAGGCCCAAGAGCTGGGCTCCTCGTTCCCTGCTCATCAGGTCCCGCAGCTCGTCCTGGAGCTGGGCCTCGGTCCGCGCCGTTCGCCAGCCGACCCACTTCTCCCGGGCGGTGTCGGCGAGGTCGGCGAAGCCGAAGCCGCTGAAGTGGTCGACGTGGAGCACGAGCGCAGGGTCGTCGAGGACGGGCTCGGCGGCGATCACCTCGTCACCGTCGTCGCTGAACTGGAAGACCAGCTGCCGGTCGGCCGGGATCTCCTCGACTGCCGTCATGGCCAGGGTCACGTCGGCGAGGAACTCCAGACCGGTCGGCTCGAACAGCACGCCATGGGCGGACTCGTTGCCCGTGCCGAACGAGGCCACCGGCGTCGCCGTGATCTGCAGCGTCTCGAGCAGCGCGCCGGGAGGGACGTCGAGCACGTACGTCGTGGCGTCCGGGCCGGTGACCTCGAGGGTCCCGCCCGCCGGTCCGATCGTGGCGGACGCGACGGCGCCGGCGTCCGGGGCCAGGCCGAACGGCGGCGACAGTGCGAGCGGGTCCGCAGCGGCCTCGGACGTGGCCCCGGACGCGGTCACCGATGCCGACCCGCGTGCACCCGTCGTGCTGACGGCGTCCTTCGGTGTGTCGGCGGGCGTGCTCGAGCACGCAGTGAGGAGCAGGGCCGCGGCTGCGAACCCCCACGATCGAGCCGACATGGCCAGCATCTTGGCAGGTCAGAGGACTAACGTGACGGCTTGTGGAGTGCGCCGGTCCGAGCACGGTCGTCTTCGACCCGACGCTCACCGACTACGACTTCGGCCCGCACCACCCGATGTCGCCGATCCGCGTCGACCTCACCATGCAGCTCGCGCACGAGCTCGGCGTGACGACCGGCGGCCCAGACAACGGTGGAGGGCTCCGCGTCGTCCCGGCGCCGCTCGCCACGCTCGACCAGATCGCCACCGTGCACGACGCCGCGCTGATCGAGGCGGTGCAGCGGGCCGGGAACACCGGCGCGGCCGAGCTCCAGGTCGGGCTCGGCAGCGACGACAACCCCGTCTTCCTCGGCATGCACGAGGCCGCTGCGCACGTCGTGGGGGCCAGTCTCGAGGCGTTCCGCCAGGTCTGGTCGGGAGAGTCGCTGCACAGCGCCAACATCACCGGCGGCCTGCACCACGCCATGCCCGACAGGGCCAGTGGTTTCTGCGTCTACAACGACGTCGCGGTCGGGATCCGCTGGCTGCTCGACCAGGGCGCCGAGCGGGTGGCCTACGTCGATGTCGACGTCCACCACGGCGACGGCGTCGAGGCGATCTTCTGGGACGACCCGCGGGTGCTGACCATCTCGCTGCACGAGACCGGCCAGTTCCTGTTCCCCGGCACCGGCTTCAGCGGTGACGTCGGCGGCGACGGCGCCGAGGGCGGCGCGGTCAACGTGGCGCTGCCGCCGGGCACCGGCGACGCCGGCTGGCTGCGCGCCTTCCACGCCGTCGTGCCCGACCTGGTCCGCGAGTTCGCGCCCGACGTCCTGGTCTCCCAGCACGGCTGCGACTCGCACGCGGAGGACCCGCTCGCGCACCTGATGCTGAGCGTGGACGGCCAGCGCGCGGCGTACGTCGCCCTGCACGAGCTCGCCCACGAGGTCGCTGGTGGCCGGTGGGTGGCCACCGGGGGCGGCGGCTACGCCCTGGTCGACGTGGTCCCGCGGGCTTGGAGCCATCTGCTGGGCGTCGTCTCCGGCGCGCCGCTGGACCCGCAGAACCCCACGCCGGAGGCTTGGCGCGCCTACGTGCGGGAGAAGCTGGGCGTGCCGGCTCCCCTGACCATGACCGACGGGCGCACCCCGGACTTCCGGGACTGGCGCGATGGGTACGACCCCGGCACCTGGCTGGACCGCGAGATCAACGCCACCCGCACCGCCGTCTTCCCGCTGCACGGGCTCGACCCGCTGCCGTGACTGCGGTCTGGACCAGCTGCGGCTGCCCCAGAGGCCACGCGGGACGCAAGCCGACACGCCAGACCACTCGGAGCACTTTTCGGAACCACTTCCCCATGAGTCACAACTGCCCCTATTCTCCCTTAGGAGCGGCACGGGCTACATCGGTGGGGAAGCCGATGACGTGCTGCACAGGAAAGAACGGTGCACGATGGCTGGTTCTGGGGACATGTCGGACGCGAAGTTTCTGACCGTGGCCGAGGTCGCGGGAATGATGCGCGTCTCGAAAATGACGGTCTATCGCCTGGTCCACAACGGTGAACTGCCAGCCGTGCGCGTCGGCCGCTCGTTCCGGGTGGTCGAAGAGGACGTCAACGAGTACCTCCGCAAGAGCTTCTACACCGCGGGCTGACACCGCTCCTCCGCCTCGAACGACGCCGTTCACGCGGTTGTCGTCCACCTCACGCTGCCACGGTTCGGCGCCTCGCCGTACGCCGGTTAGGCTGGCCCGGTCCTGCAGGCCTTCCTGCGGGGCGCTGATGCGGTTCCCGACGGGTCCGGATCAGCCTTCCGTCGAAAGGTCAGTACGTGGGTTCGGTCATCAAGAAGCGGCGCAAGCGCATGGCTAAGAAGAAGCACCGCAAGCTGCTCAAGAAGACGCGCGTCCAGCGTCGCAAGCTCGGCAAGTAACCGCGCCGACCCACCACTCCCACCACCGGTCAGGGTCCTAGGACGTGTCTCCCAATCTCAGGCGGCGCCACCGCCGCCCAGGCCGCGCGCTGGCAGTGTTGCCGCCGCTCGAAAGGCGCCCAGCCTGCCATCGCGTCGGCGCCTTGCCATCACACGACCTGGACGACGCTGGCATCCACCTGACGTTGGGAGACACGCCCTAGATGGCGAGCACCTCCCAGGGCGCCTCCCACAACAGGGTCGTCCTCGTGACCGGGGTCTCGCGAGACCTCGGGCGCCGTTCGGCGCGCGCAATCGCGGCCGACCCGACCGTGGACCGCGTCATCGGCGTCGACGTCGTCCCTCCGCGGGGTGACGTCGGCGACGTCTCGTTCGTGCGTGCCGACATCCGCAATCCCGTGATCGCCAAGGTGATCGCCAAGGAGAACATCGACACGGTCGTGCACATGAGCGTCATCTCGACGCCCGGCAGCGCCGGGGGCCGCGGCACCATGAAGGAGCTCAACGTCATCGGCACGATGCAGCTCCTCGCTGCCTGCCAGAAGGCTCCGAGCGTGCAGCACCTCGTGGTGAAGTCCACGACCACGATGTACGGCGCCAGCAACCGCGACCCCGCGATGTTCACCGAGGACATGGAACCCCGCCGCGGGGCCCGCTCCGGCTACGCCAAGGACGTCGCGGAGATCGAGGGCTACGTGCGCGGGTTCGCCCGGCGCCGCCCCGACGTCCGGGTGACCACGCTCCGCTGTGCCAACGTGATCGGCCCCCACGTGGTCAGCCCGCTCACGTCCTACTTCCGGCTGCCGGTGATCCCGACCGTGCTCGGCTTCGACGCCCGACTGCAGCTCCTGCACGAGCAGGACCTCATGGACGTGCTGGTCCACGCCGTCCGGACCGACCTGCCGGGCACCTTCAACATCGCCGGTGACGGCGTCCTGATGCTCTCCCAGGCGCTGCGCCGGCTGAAACGGCCGTCGGTGCCCATGCCCGGCTTCGCCGTCGGGACCGTCGGGTCGGTGCTGCGCAGTGCCCGGCTTGCGGACTTCTCTCCGGAACAGCTCAGCTTCCTCACCTACGGTCGTGGGGTGGACACCACCCGGATGCGCGAGCAGCTCGGTTTCGAGCCCGCGTTCACGACCGCGGAGGCGTTCGCCGACTTCGCAGGGGGCCTGATGCCCACCGGCGGCCGGATCGAGAAGGTGCTCACCGCTGCCCTCGACCAGCTGCCTCCGGTCGAGGAGACCCCCGCGCTGCACCCGGTGGGAGGCGGTCCCCGTGGGTGACGCGGAGATCATCCCGATCGGCACCAGGGGCCGGCCCGGGCGGGGACAGGGCAGCGGCAGGCCGTCCGCGGCCTCGCGCAACCTGGCCGCAGGCGCGCGCAAGGCGACCCCCGCCAAGGACCGGGCGGCCGAGCAGCCGACGGCTCACGGCGAGCCCACGGAGGCTCCTGTCGAGGAGACCCGGGCCCCGGCGTACGCCGAGGAGCGGCTGCCCACCGGTGGCATCCCGGTCGGCGACTGGCTGGCGGCGTTCCAGCACGCTGCCCGCGAGCTGTTCGGCGAACAGTGGGAGCCCCAGCTGGCCCGCTTCCTCGCCTTCCTGCGCCGCCGCGTGACCGGTGACTACGTCGTCGACGAGTACGGCTTCGACCGCGAGGTCACCGAGCGGTTCTTCATGTCGGCCCTGCGCCCGATCGCGCAGAAGTGGTTCCGCATCGAGGTCCGCGGTATCGAGAACATCCCCGCAGAGGGCGGCGCGCTGGTCGTCTCCAACCACTCCGGCACGCTCCCGGTCGACGGGTTGATGACCGGGGTGATGATCCACGACCTGACCGGCCGCTTCCTGCGCCCGCTCGGGGCCGACCTGGTCTTCAAGTCGCCCGTGGTCAGCACCCTGGCCCGCAAGGGCGGCGCGACCCTGGCCTGCAGCGAGGACGCCGAGCGGATGCTGCGCGGTGGCGAGCTCGTGGGTGTCTGGCCAGAGGGGTTCAAGGGCATCGGCAAGCCGTACGCCGAGCGCTACAAGCTCCAGAGGTTCGGCCGCGGCGGCTTCGTCTCCGCGGCGCTGCGCACCCAGGTGCCGATCATCCCGCTGTCCGTGGTCGGTGCCGAGGAGATCTACCCGCTCGTGGCCAACCTGCCCTCGCTGGCCCGCGTGCTGGGACTGCCCTACCTCCCGGTCACGCCGCTGTTCCCGTGGCTGGGCCCGCTCGGCATGGTGCCGCTGCCGTCCAAGTGGCTCCTTGAGTTCGGGGAGCCGATCCGCACCGACGAGTTCGACGCGGGAGCGGCGGAGGACCCGATGCTGGTGTTCAACGTCACCGACGAGGTGCGCGAGACGATCCAGTCGACGCTCTACTCCCTGCTGATGCAGCGGCAGTCCGTCTTCCGCTGATCGCAGCCGCGCCAGCGGTTGTGACCGGAACCCGTCGCAGTCGGGTGTCGGCTACTCGCCGGACTTGCCGGCGAGCCCGTTCAGCAGGACGTTCACGCCCGCCACCACACCGGTCACGACCTGGTTGACCGTGTCGGTGACCGGGGTGACGTCGACGTGGTGGTGCTTGCCGCCGTTGCCGCCGGCCCCGCCTCCGCCGGTCCCGCCGCCACCGGTGCTCGTGTCAGTGCCACCGGTCGGGAGCGCGTCGCCCAGGTCGGTGGTGGTGTCGCTCGCCGCGGTCGGGAGCTCGATCGGCGTCTCGGGCGGGTTCATCCCGCTCGGGGGTCCGATGCCCTTGCCGCCGTTGTGGTGCTTCGGCTGCGAGGCGTCGCCGCTCGGGGTGCCGGCCAGCTCACCACCGGCAACGTTGTCCGATGTGTCGGTGGGTGTCTGGGTCGCGCCCGCCAGCAGCTGGGCCGGGACCTCGAGGATCCCGGGGCCGCAGTCGGGGCACAGGTTGACGGCCTGAGCGTCGATCGTGAAGACGGTCTGGGCCGCGTTCGCGAGTGCGTCGTGGGCGGCCGACCACCCGTCGGTGGAGGCGCCGCCGCCCGGAATCAGGGTGTCGAGGCCCGCCAGGGCACCCATGCTGTCGCTGGCGTTGTTGTGGATCTGCCCGATCGAACCCTGGTTGCCGTTGGACTCGTAGTCGGCGAGCAACGAGTTGCTGCCGTCGGTGAACTGCTGGGTGAAGTCGTTGATGGTGTGGACGACCAGCGTGGCGTTGCCCGAACCGCCACCACGCTGGGCGAGCTCGTCGGCCTCGTCCAGGCGCGTGGAGGCGTTGCCGAGGACGGTCTGGCCCTTCGCGTCGTCGCCGACCGCGAAGCCGGTCTGGGTGTTCTCGATGGCCCGCTTGAGTGGGTAGAGGGCGTCACCAGGGATCGCGCTCTGGGAGGCGACCGCCATCGACGTCGTGGCGCCGATGAGCGCCGCCGCACCCAGGACGACGCCGACCCGGCGCTCGCGCCGGGTGCGGGAGGGCTTGATGGTGAGCCGGGCGACGGTATCGCGCTCGTCGGCCCGAGCGCTCGTGGCCAGCTCGACAGGTGCGGCGAGCATCAGCCGCTCGCGCAGGTCCGCCACGAACTCGGGCCGGGCCTGCGGCTCGGGCATGGAACGGAGCGCACCCACGAGCTCCAGCAGGTCGGAGCTCTCGCGGTCGACGTCATCTCGTCGACCGTGTTCGACCAAGGCGTCGAATTGCTCGGCACGTCGTCGTGCCGGGAACAGGCGGATCATCGCTGCGGTCCTGTCGTGTGGGTGCCGATGCCATCCCCGTGATGAGACATCGACGTACTGCACAACGACCGGCCGGCCACCGGGGTTACGCGCTGAGCAAGGGCGTGTCTCCCAATCGCTGGTGGATGCCAGCGTCGTTCAGGACGTGCGATGGCAAGGCGCCGGTGCGCCGGCAGACTGGGCGTCTTTCGAGCGCTGGCAACGCCGCCAGCGTGCGTGCTGGGCGGCGGTGGCGCCGCCATGGATTGGGGGACACGCCCTTGGTGTCCTGTCATCAGCGGATCCCCTCGGGCATCAGCTTCGCGAGGTTGCGCACGCCTCGGAGCTGGAGCTGCTTGACCGCACCCTCGCTGCGGCCCAGGACGGCGGCCGTCTCGGCGATGCTCATGCCCTGCAGGAAGCGCATGATCAGGCAGTCCTTCTGCTCGCTCGGCAGCTCGGTGAGCGCCGTGAGCAGCAGCTCGTTGGTGAGGCTTGCGAGCACCGCAGTCTCAGGACCCTCGGTCGAGTCGTCGTGCAGCCCCATGTCCTCGGTGGCGAGCTCGAGGCGGGTCCGGCCGGCCTTGAAGTGGTCGGTGGCGAGGTTGCGGGCGATGGTCATCAGCCAGGCGCCGAAGTCCTTGCCCTGCCAGCGGAAGTTCTGCATGTTCCGCAGCGCCCGGAAGAAGGTCTCGGAGGTGAGGTCCTCGGCAAGCGTGCTGGAGCGGGTCCGGTAGAAGAGGAACCGGTAGACCGATCCCTGGTAGTGGTCGTAGAGCATCCCGAAGGCATCGCTGTCGCCCGTGCGGGCGAGCTCGACCAGGGCGATGAGCCGGGTGCGCTCCTCCTCGGTCTCCTCGGAGGAGGCGGCCTGGTCAGCGTCGCCGAAGCCCGCAGTGCCGGCCTGCTCGGGACGGTGTGACTCCCCGACCTCGCCGTGGGCCACGGCTTCGCTCAGGAGCCAGCCGAGCGGGTCGCGTCCAGCTGGCGGCGCTTTGCGGGGGGCAGCGCCGGCCACCGCCATCGCGAGCGGGGGCTGGCCGCCGAACAGGGCGCACGCGACCGCCTCACGAAGGGCGTCAAAGCCCCGCGCGACGTCGTGACCCGGTCCAGGCACAGGACCCCTCCCTCGCCATCCCCCCGATTTCCGTACCCAGACTAGAGGCGAAGGTCACACGCCGACCAGAAACGTTGCCCAGGACACACTCGAGTGGACTGGACTGGTCTACCTCTGACTCAGCCGGACGCTCGGCTCAGCGCCGCCGACCACGAAGTGAGACGCCGGCGGCCACCGCACCGGTCACGGCGCCCGCGACGGCGCCCACGAGGAGGCCGGCCCGGGCGGCCTTGCGACCGGTCCGGTAGTCGTGGATCCGCCACCCGTGCTCGCGGGCGTGGGCGCGGAGCCTGGCGTCCGGGTTGATGGCGCACGGGTCGCCGACCATGGCGAGCATCGGCAGGTCGTTGTAGGAGTCGGAGTACGCCGAGCAGCGGTCCAGGTCGAGCGACTCGCGGACCGCGAGCGCCTTGATGGCCTCCGCCTTGGCGGGGCCGTGCAGCATGTCGCCGACCAGCCTGCCGGTGTAGACGCCGTCCACATGCTCGGAGACCGTGCCCATCGCGCCGGTCAGGCCGAGCCGCCGGGCGATGATCTGTGCGATCTCGATGGGCGCCGCCGTGACCAGCCAGACGCGCTGGCCCTGGTCGAGGTGGAGCTGCGCCAGCGCGCGGGTGCCCGGCCAGATCCGGTGCGCCATCGCCTCGTCGAAGATCTCCTCACCGAGGTCCTCGAGCTCCTTGACGGTGTGGCCGGCGATGAATCCCAGGGCCGAGTTGCGGGCCTTGGCGACATGCTCGGGGTCCTCGACGCCGACCACCCTGAAGTAGGCCTGCTTCCACGCCGCGCTCAGGATGTCGCGGGTCGTGAAGAACTCCCGTCGGTGCAGGCCGCGCGCGAGGTGGAAGATGCTGGCGCCCTGCATGACCGTGTTGTCGACGTCGAAGAACGCCGCCGCGGTCGGGTCGAGCGGGTGGTCGAGCGCCGTCTCGACGTCGGCCGCAGCGGCCGCGGCCTCACCGGCCAGCAGGGACCGCTGCTGGAGGTTGAGCGGCGTGCGCGGCCGTTCGGGGGGCACCACATTCCCAACCTAGCCACAACGTGACTGTGGAAGTATCCGGGCATGGCGCCCGGACCCGCGACCGATGTTGCGGACCTGCTCACCCAGGCCGCGGCCGAGGACCCGGACCGGCTCGCGATCGTCGAGTCGGGCGGTCGGCGGGTCACCTGGGGCGAGCTCGACGACGAGGCGGGCCGGATCGCCACCGGACTCGGAGCGGCCGGCATCGTCGCCGGACACCGGGTGATGATGGTGCTCGGCAACCGGATCGAGTTCGTGTCGACCTACCTCGCCGTGCTGCGGACCCAGGCGGTCGCCGTACCGGTGAATCCCACTTCGCAGGCCGGTGAGCTGGCCCGGATGATCGCGGACTCGGGCGCGCGGATGGTCTTCGCCGACGCCGACACGGTGACTGCTGTGCGGAACGCCGTCCGGGCGCTCGAGGAGGCTCAGGCCACCGAGTACCCCGCCGGCTCGATCGAGGGCGACCTGATGGCGCGGCTGGCCATTCCGCGCATCGTCGTGGTCGGCGGCACGCTCCAGCCGGGGGAGCGGTCCTACGACCACCTGCGCGCCGACAGCGCCCGCGCCGTACCGCCATTGCAGGACCCCGAGAAGCTCGCCGCGCTCCTCTACACCAGCGGTACGTCGGGTCGCCCGCGTGCCGCGATGCTGACCCACCGCGCCCTCCTCGCCAACATCGAGCAGGTCGCGGCGGTCGACCCGCCCATGATCCACGGCGACGACGTGGTGCTCGGCGTACTGCCGCTCTTCCACGTCTACGGCCTCAACGCGGTGCTCGGCGTCGTGATGCGGCACCGCGCCAAGCTGGTGCTGACCGGCCGGTTCGAGCCGCAGGGCACCCTCGACCTGATCGAGGACGAGGCGTGCAGCGTGGTCCCGGTCGCCCCGCCCGTCTTCGCCTACTGGCGCGACGTCGACGGGCTCAAGGAGCGGCTCGGCCCGGTGCGGCTGATCCTGTCCGGCTCGGCACCGCTCTCTCCGGAGCTGGGTGCGGAGTTCAGCAAGCTCGCCGGCATCCCCATCCACCAGGGCTACGGCCTCACCGAGGCGTCGCCGGTGGTCACCAGCACCCTGTGCAGCAAGGAGCTCCAGCCCGGCTCGGTCGGCGCCGCGCTGCCCGGCATCGAGATCCGGCTGGTCGACGAGACCGGCCAGGGGCCAGACGGCGAGGACCCGGGCGAGATCCAGATCCGGGGCGCGAACCTGTTCAGCGGCTACTGGCCCGACGGAGCCCAGGGCCCCGACGACGACGGCTGGTGGTCCACCGGCGACGTCGGCTTCCTGGACGCGACCGGCGACCTGTTCCTGGTCGACCGGCTCAAGGAGCTGGTGATCGTCTCCGGGTTCAACGTCTACCCGGTCGAGGTGGAGGACGTGATCCGCGAGGTCCCGGGCGTCTCCGAGGCTGCGGTGATCGGCGTCGAGGACCCCGAGACCGGCGAGGCCGTCGTGGCCTACGTCGTCGCGCCCGGCGCGGAGGCAGCCGCGGTCTCGTCCGCCGTACGTTCGCACTGCGAGCAGCGACTCGCCCGGTTCAAGCAGCCCAGCCGGATCGAGGTCGTCTCCGAGCTCCCCGTCGGCGTCACCGGCAAGGTGCAGAAGGGCCGGCTGCGCGGCATGGAGCGCCGTCGCGCGCTCGGCCTCCTGGAATGACGGTGCCGTGACAGGTCGCGTCACCCTCTACTCCAAGCCGGGCTGCCACCTCTGTGACGACGCCCGCGCGGTGATCGAGCAGGTGTGCGCCGACCTGGGGGAGTCCTACGACGAGGTGTCCATCCTCGACGACCCCGCGCTGCTGGAGCGGTACGGCGAGGAGATCCCGGTGACCCTCGTCGACGGCAGGCAGCACGACTTCTGGCGGGTGGACGAGGGCCGGCTGCGGGCCGCGCTGGCCACCCACCCACCCTTGTAACTCTGTGTTCGGTCGACTAGGTGGGTGTACAAACACCGACCTAGTCGACCGAACACGGAGTTACATGCGATGGGCCGGACCCGCAGCTACCGACCGGTAGGCGTGGGAAAGGCCACGCTCCGCCGGTTTTGTTCTCGCGTTCACAAACTCCTACAGTGGCTGGGCCGACGGCGTGGCGCAGGTCTGGAAAGGCCTCCTCCGCCGGCTGGAAAGCAGGTCTGGTGAGCGCGAGGACTACCGACAGCTCCCGGGAGATCCCGGAGGCCACGGTCGCGCGCCTGCCCGTCTACCTCCGGGCCCTCACCACGCTCGGCGAGGAGGGCACCGCAACCTGCTCCAGCGAGGAGCTCGCCGCCGCGGCGGGCGTCAACAGCGCCAAGCTCCGCAAGGACCTCTCCTACCTCGGCAGCTACGGCACCCGCGGAGTCGGGTACGACGTCGACTACCTGCGCTACCAGATCGCCCGCGAGATCGGCGTGACCCAGGACTGGCCGGTGGTCATCGTCGGCATCGGGAACCTCGGCCACGCGCTGGCCAACTTCTCCGGCTTCCGCAGCCGCGGCTTCCGGGTCGTGGCCCTGCTCGACGCCGACCCGCAGCGCCGGGGCGAGAGCGTTGCCGGGATCGACGTCCGTGACTTCGCCGACCTCGGCCCGATCGTTCGCGAGCACGGCGTCGCCATCGGCGTCATCGCCACCCCCGCGTCAGCCGCCCAGGACGTCGCCGACCAGATGGTCGGGGCCGGCATCAGCAGCATCCTCAACTTCGCGCCCACGGTGATCGCGGTGCCCGACGGCGTCGACGTGCGCAAGGTCGACCTCTCGATCGAGCTGCAGATCCTCGCCTACCACGAGCAGCGCAAACAGGCCGAGCTCCAGGGCCCGGTCAAGGGCCAGGTCAAGGCCAAGGCCAAGGCCAAGGTGACAACGGGATGAGCGTCCTCGTCGTCGGCGTCTCCCACAACTCCGCCCCGGTGAGCCTGCTGGAGCGGGTCGCCCCCGAGCCGGACGCGGTCCCCAAGCTGGTCCAGGCCGTGGCGGCCTGCGAGCACGTCACCGAGGCCACCGTCTTCGCGACCTGCAACCGGGTCGAGATCTACGCCGACGTGGACCGGTTCCACGGCTCGGTCGAGGAGCTCTCCAGGCTGCTGATCGAGCCGTCCGGCGAGACCGCCGACACGATGCTCCCGCACCTCTACGTCCACTACGACGACGGCGCGGTCTCGCACCTGTTCCAGGTCGCGGCCGGGCTCGACTCGATGGCGGTCGGCGAGGGGCAGATCCTCGGCCAGACCCGCGACGCGCTCCGGCTCGGCCAGGAGCTCGGCACCGTCGGACCAGCCCTCAACGTGCTGTTCCAGCAGGCGCTCCGGGTCGGCAAGCGCTCGCGCGCCGAGACCGACATCGACAGCGCGGCACCGACCATGGTGGGCGCGGCCCTCGACAGGTCCGCCCGCCACGGCAGTGACGTCGCCGGACGCCGGGTCGTTGTCATCGGCGCCGGTGCCATGGCCGGGCTGGCCACCGCGACCGTCTCGCGACGTGGCGCCGCCGAGGTGGTCGTGGTCAACCGCACCCCCGAGCGCGCCGAGCGGCTCGCCGCCGACTACGCCGGCCGGGCGGCCTCGCTCAGCGAGCTGCCCGAGGTCCTCGCCAACGCCGACGTGGTGATCGCCTGCGCCGGCGCCAGCGGGCTGCTGGTCACCCGCGCCCAGGTCGAGGCGGCCCGCAGCGACGGGCGGCCGATGGTCTTCATCGACCTGTCCCTGCCCCACGACATCGAGCCCGAGGTGGTCGAGCTCGAGGGCGTCACCCGGATCGACCTGGTCGACCTCGCCGAGGAGCTCGAGGCCTCCGACGCCGGCCGCGAGGTCGCCGAGGTGCGTCGGATCGTCACCGAGGAGGTCGCGGCCTTCGTCGCCGTCCGGCGGTCCGCGAGCGTCACGCCGACCGTGGTCGCGCTGCGCTCGATGGCCACCTCGGTGGTCGACGCCGAGATGGAGCGGCTCGACCACCGACTCCCCGACCTGAGCCCCGAGGCGCGCGCCGAGGTGCTGCGTGCCGTACGCCGGGTCGCGGACAAGCTGCTCCACGAGCCGACCGTGCGGGTCCGGGAGCTCGCCAACGACGAGGGTGCCGTCTCCTACGCCGCCGCACTTGCCGAGCTGTTCGCGCTGGACCCCGAGGCCGTCGACGCCGTGACCCGGCCGGAGGGACTGGCATGAGCACCCCCGTCAGGATCGGCACCCGCGCCTCGCTGCTGGCCACGACCCAGTCCGAGCAGGTCGCGGCGATGATCCGCGAGCGGCTCGGTCTCGACACCGTCCTCGTCGAGGTGACCACCGAGGGGGACCGGACCCAGGCGGCGGGGACCCCGCTCGAGCAGGCCGGCGGCACCGGCGTCTTCGCCAGCGCGCTGCGCGACGCCCTGCTGAACGGCGAGGTCGACGTCGCCGTGCACTCGCTCAAGGACCTCCCGACCGCCGCCCCTGACCGGATCGCGCTCGCCGCCGTACCTCCCCGTGAGGACCCGCGCGACGTCGTCGTCGCCCGCGACGGGCTCACTTTGGGCGAGCTGCCCGCCGGCGCGCGGGTCGGCACCGGCTCGCCGCGCCGGGTCGCGCAGCTGCGTGCCCTCGGCCTCGGTTTGGACGTGGTGGGCGTTCGTGGCAACGTCGACACCCGGATCGGCAAGGTCCGCTCCGGGGAGTACGACGCCGTGCTCCTCGCCCGCGCCGGGCTGGCCCGGATCGGGCGGCTCGAGGAGGTCACCGAGGTGCTCGACCCACTGCAGATGCTGCCCGCTCCCGGGCAGGGTGCGCTGGCGGTCGAGTGCCGCGCCGACGACGACCTCCTGGGTGCGCTGGCCGCGCTCGACGACCGCGGCAGCCGCGCCGCGGTCGAGGCCGAGCGGGCCGTGCTGGCCACGCTCGAGGGCGGATGCTCCGCGCCGATCGGGGCCCTGGCCGAGGTGGTCGAGGGCGAGGACGGCGACGAGCTGTGGGTGCGCGCGATCGCGCTCTCGACGGACGGAGAGCTGTCGGTGCGGATGTCAGCCACCGGCGACCCGAACGACGCAGCCGGGGTTGGGGCCCGGCTGGCCAAGGAGATGCTCGCCGACGGGGCGGGCGATCTCGACGCTGAAGGAACAGAAGCAGACAGGGTGCACGACGCATGACGCGAGGCAAGACCGCCATCATCACCGACCAGGCCCGCTCCACGGGTCGCGGCTGGGTGTCCTTCGTCGGCAGTGGGCCGGGTGACCCCGACCTGCTGACCATCCGGGCAGTGACGCTCCTCGAACAGGCAGAGGTCGTCGTCACCGAGACGCCCGAGCACGTCGACCTGGTCCGCCGGCTGCTGGACCTCCCGGCCGAGTGCGAGAGCCCGACCTTCGTCGACGGCGGCTTCGGCGAGGACGGTCAGCCACTCACCCACGCCGCGCGCGCCAAGGTCGTGGTCAGGCACGCCAAGAAGGGACACCGGGTGGTCCGGCTGATGACCGGAGACCCGTTCCTCTACGCCTCGGGTCCCGAGGAGGCGCAGGCCTGTGTCAAGGCCGGCCTCGGCTTCGACATCGTGCCCGGAGTCTCGTCGGTGTCCGCGGTCCCGGCCTACGCCGGCATCCCGCTGACGACCAAGGACCACCGTGAGGTCGCGGTCGTCACGGCGCACGAGAAGGTCGACTGGGCGCCGTACGCCGGGGACCGCACCCTCGTGATCCTCTCCGGGGTCAACATGGTCGGCGACATCGCCAAGGCGCTGGTCGGCGCCGGCCGCGACCCGCAGACCCCTGTCGCGATGACCCGGCTCGGCACCACGACCGAGCAGGCCACGGTCACCTCGACGCTGGCCGGCATCGGCGCCGACGCACGCGCCGCCCGGATGTCACCGCCGGCCATCATCGTGGTCGGCCGGGTCGTCGACCTGCGCGAGACCCTCTCGTGGTTCGAGACCAAGCCGCTGTTCGGCTGGCGGGTGCTGGTGCCGCGCACCAAGGACCAGGCCGGCCCGCTCGTCGCGCGGCTGCGCGGCTACGGCGCGGTGCCCGACGAGGTGCCGACGATCTCGGTCGAGCCGCCCCGCAACCCGCTGCAGATGGACAAGGCCGTCCGCGGCCTGGTCGAGGGCCGCTACGAGTGGATCGCGTTCACCTCGGTCAACGCCGTCAAGGCGGTGCGCGAGAAGTTCGAGGAGTACGGCCTCGACGCCCGCGCGTTCTCCGGCCTCAAGATCGCCACGGTCGGCGACAAGACCGCCCAGGCGATCGCGGCCTGGGGGCTCCGCGCCGACCTGGTGCCGTCGGGTGAGCAGTCCGCCGCCGGGCTGCTGGCCGACTGGCCGGAGTTCGACGACCTGCTCGACCCGATCAACCGGGTCTTCCTCCCGCGGGCCGACATCGCCACCGAGACCCTGGTCGCCGGGCTGATCGACCTCGGCTGGGAGGTCGACGACGTGACGGCCTACCGCACGGTCCGGGCCACCCCGCCGCCCGCCACCACCCGCGACGCGATCAAGTCCGGGCGGTTCGACGCGGTCGTGTTCACGTCGTCCTCGACGGTGCGCAACCTGGTCGGCATCGCCGGGAAGCCGCACCCGTCGACCGTGATCGCGGTGATCGGGCCGGCCACCGCCAAGACCGCGGAGGAGCACGGTCTTAGGGTCGACGTCCTCGCCCCGCAGCCGGACGTGAACCTGCTCGTCGACGCGCTGGCGGACTTCGGCGCGGCGCGCCGGGCGGCGATGCTCGAGGCCGGCGAGCCGGTCACCCGCCCCTCCGAGCGCAAGCCGTCCGCGCGGCGGTCCAAGGTTCGAGCGGAGTGAGGGCCAGTGAGCGGAGCGAGCGCCGCCTGAACGAGCGAGAAGGTCGAGCCTGTCGAGACACCCCGCAGCCGACGCTGGGACTGAGCTGACATGTCCAACGACGATGCACCGGAGCTGACCGGACCTCTGGTCCGGCCGCGCCGGCTGCGTCGTACGCCCGGCCTGCGCCGGCTGGTCTCCGAGACCCACGTCGACCCGGCCCAGCTGGTGCTGCCGCTGTTCGTCCGCGAGGGCATCAGCGAGCCGGTGCCGATCAAGTCGATGCCCGGCGTCGTCCAGCACACCCGCGACACGCTGCTCAAGGCGGTCGCCGAGGCGGCCGACCTCGGGCTGGGCGGCGTGATGCTGTTCGGTCTGCCCGAGCACAAGGACGCCGTCGGGTCCGGCGCCCTCGACCCGGGCGGCATCCTCAACCTGGCCATCACCGACGTGGTCGGCGCGGTCGGCGACGCGCTCACGGTGATGAGCGACCTGTGCCTCGACGAGTTCACCGACCACGGCCACTGCGGCGTGCTCACGCCAGACGGACGGGTCGACAACGACCGCACCCTCGCGGTGTACGCCGAGATGGCGCAGGTCCAGGCCGACGCCGGCGTCGACATGGTCGGCCCCAGCGGGATGATGGACGGCCAGGTGCGGGTGATCCGCGACGCGCTCGACGCCGACGGCCACACCGACGTCGCGATCCTCGCCTACTCAGCGAAGTACGCCTCCGCCTTCTTCGGCCCGTTCCGCGAGGCGGTCGCCTCGTCGCTAGAGGGCGACCGGCGTACCTACCAGCAGGACGCCGGCAACGCCGTCGAGGGCGTCCGCGAGGCGCTGCACGACGTCGAGCAGGGCGCGGACATCGTCATGGTGAAGCCCGCGCTCGGCTACCTCGACGTCGTGCGCCGGGTCCGCGACGCCGTCGACGTCCCGGTCGCGGCGTACAACGTCTCGGGCGAGTACGCCATGGTCGAGGCCGCCGCCGCCCACGGCTGGATCGACCGTGAGCCCGCCATCCTCGAGACCCTCACCTCGATCCGGCGCGCCGGCGCCGACGTGGTGCTGACCTACTGGGCCGCCGAGGCCGCGAGGCTGCTGCGCCGCTTGTAACTCACCGTTCGGACCTCTGGCATGCCGTTACAACGGCATGCCAGAGGTCGTAACGGTGAGTTACAAGTCCGGGCGGCGCTGCTCGACCAGTCCGACCAGGTTGCCCTCGCTGTCGCGCACGAACGCCATCCACTCGTCGGTTCCGGCCGGGCCGAGGGTGTCGTCGGTGTGGCTGAAGATCACGTGCGGCTCGCCCTCGACTGGCACGCCGGCCTTGCGGAGGCGCTTCACGGTCGCCTCGATGTCGTCGACGGTCACGTAGATCAGCGCGGACGGCGCTCCGCGGTCCAGGAGCAGCCGGACGCCGACCAGGTCGAAGAAGACCAGCCCGGGCGGGTCGAAGGTCGCCAACGGCTCGGCGCCGAGCAGGTCGGCGTAGAACGCGGTCGCCCGCTCGAGGTCCTCGGCCCGCTGGGCCACCTGCAGCAGTCGCATGCGTCGGATTAGAGCATGACCCGGGCGGTCCCGGGGGAGCCTCAGGAGACGGAGGGCGCCCCGGTGGGCAGCGTGTAGAACTTCTCGAGCCGGGCCTTGGCCGCCGTGGCGGCCGTCTTGTGCGCGACCGTCTTCGGGTTCATGTAGTTGTCCAGGCAGGTCTGGAACGCCGCCGGCTGAAGCAGCTGGTTGAGACCGTCGAGCGTGCACTGGACCGTGGCCTGGGCGAGGGTCAGCACCTGGTCGACCGGCGGGAGGTTGGTGGTCGGGAGCGGCGGGACCGAGACCTGGGTGCCCGGGACGTGGACGCCGCCACCGTTGTTGCCGCCGCCGTTGGTCGTGCCGCCCCCGGTGGTGCCGCCGCCGGTCGTCGTGCCGCTGCCGCCGTCGGTGGGCGGCGCGTCGACGGTGTCGTCTGTCGCGTGGGTGGTCGGCGGCTTGGTGTGCGACTGGTCCTGCTGAGGCGTGCCGGGCACGTGCAGCGGCGGCGGCGTCTTGGTGAGCTCGCCGGCCAGCACGGTGCCGTTGGGGATCGAGGTGAAGTCGCCCTGCAGGTAGGCGTCCATGATGTCGAGCACGAGGTCGACGTAGGACTGGCTGTGGTTGTAGCGGTAGACGGCGCTGCGCCGGCCGGCGTCGGTGCCGAGGTCGTCCGAGCCGGAGCAGAGGTAGACGGCGGTGCCGAGCGCCGCGTCGTCGATGTCCTGCGGGTTGCGTACGCCGTCACCGTCGGCGTCCACGCCCACGACCGACCAGGTCGAGGGGATGAACTGCATCGGCCCGACCGCGCGGTCGTAGGACGTGTCGTTGTCGAACTGGCCGGCGTCGGTGTCGACGATCTCGCTGGTCCGGTTGGAGCCGTTGAGCGCGACGCCGTAGATGCCCGGGGTCGCGAGGCCGTTGTCGTCAAGGGTGTTGCCGTTGGCGCGGCCGTGGTTGGACTCCACCCGGCCGATCGCGGCGATCAGCTGCCAGCTGAGGTGGCAGTCCTTGTCGGCGGCGTTGATGACCGTCTCGGCGCGCTGGTAGGCGCTGAGCGCAGCCGACGGGATGCCAGAGGTCGAGGCGGTGGCCACGATCTGTGCGGCGTCCGCGTTGCCGACACCGAGGCCGAGGAGGTTGCCGTCGGAGACGCTGGCGGGCGCCTCGATGGCCTGGGCGGGCACGCTGGTGCCGTCCGGGAGGGTGGGGTCGGGTCGCTGTCCGGCCGCCGCAAGGGGGGCGTTGACACCCAGCAGGTTCGCGGTCCAGGCAGCCGATAGCAGCGCCATCGGCACCAGCGCCGTCGCCTTGTGCAAGCGGCTGAATCGCTTCGCGGACATTGAGCTCTCTCCCATGGTTCCGGATCGTCCCTCCAGAGGATCCGAGCACCCAACGAATCGTGTCACAGACAAGTTACGCGCTAGTACGCAATAAGCGGCCCCGAGTGACGCCCATCACCGACTGAACGAGTCTTCCCTTCCGACGTGACGCGAAACCGGGCAGTTCCACGCTCGGGTCCAGACCAGCGCTGCGAGCCGCGATAATGATCCGACCCGAGGCGGATGCGCGGCCCTCAGGTGGCTCGGAGAGAATGAGGCGTGCCCCAGGATCCTCCGGAGTCAGCCGCGCTGTTCCAGCGGGCGCTGGCCGTCACCCCGGGCGGCGTCAACTCCCCGGTGAGGGCGTTCAACGCGGTCGGCGGCACGCCGCGGTTCATCGCCTCTGCCAAGGGGGCCTGGCTGACCGACGTCGACGGTCTCGAGTACGTCGACCTGATCTGCTCGTGGGGGCCGATGCTCCTCGGCCACGCGCACCCGGAGGTCGAGGCGGCGGTCCGCGAGGCGGTGGCCCGCGGCACGTCGTACGGCACGCCGACCCGGCCCGAGGTGGAGCTCGCCGAGGAGATCGTGTCCCGGACGCCCGTCGAGCGGGTCCGGTTCGTCTCCTCCGGCACCGAGGCGACGATGTCGGCGGTCCGGCTGGCCCGGGGCTTCACCGGTCGTGACGTGATCGTGAAGTTCGCCGGCTGCTACCACGGCCACGTCGACTCGCTGCTCGCCTCGGCCGGCTCGGGCGTCGCCACGTTCGCGCTGCCGGGCACCCCCGGCGTACCCGCCTCGTCGACCGAGCTGACGCTCGTGCTGCCCTACAACGACCGGGCGGCGGTCGACAAGGCGTTCGCCGAGTACGGCGACCGGATTGCGTGCCTGATCACCGAGGCCGCCCCCGGCAACATGGGCGTGGTCCCGCCCGAGCCGGGGTTCAACGGCTTCCTGGCCGAGACCTGCCGCAGCCACGGCGCGCTGTTCGTCAGCGACGAGGTGATGACCGGCTTCCGGGCCTCCCGGCTCGGCCAGTGGGGGCTGGACGGCGCCCAGGAGGGCTGGCGCCCCGACCTGATGACCTTCGGCAAAGTGATGGGAGGCGGCTTCCCGGCCGCGGCGTTCGGCGGCCGCGCCGACGTCATGCACCACCTCGCGCCGGAGGGCCCGGTCTACCAGGCCGGCACCCTGTCCGGGAACCCGGTCGCCACCACCGCAGGCCTGGCCACGCTGCGGTTGGCCACCGACGAGGTCTACGACCATCTCAACGCGACCGCCGACGTCCTGAAGGCGGCGGTGTCCGACGCGCTCTCGCTCGCCGGCGTCGCCCACGTCGTGCAGGCCACGGGGACCATGTTCTCGGTCTTCTTCACCGACCCGGCCGGCGGCGTCCGCGACTTCGACGACGCCCAGCGCACCGACTCCGCGGCGTACGCCGGTTTCTTCCATGCCATGCTCGACCGCGGCGTGCACCTGCCGCCCTCGGCCTATGAGGCGTGGTTCCTCTCCGCCGCCCACGACGACCGCGCCGTCCAGACCGTGCTCGACGCCCTGCCCGACGCGGCCCGTGCCGCCGCCGCAGCCCAGGAGACGCCCACCCGATGATGCAGCGATGAGTCAGACCCCGGACACCGTCGTCCACCTGGTGCGCCACGGCGAGGTGCACAACCCGGAGGGCGTCCTCTACGGCCGCCGCGACGGCTACCACCTGTCCGACCTCGGCCGGAAGATGGCGGACCGTGTCGCCGAGGCGCTGAGCGACCGCGACATCACCCATCTCCGGTCCTCGCCGCTCGAGCGCGCCCAGGAGACCGCGGCGCCGATCGCCGCGGCGCACGGGCTCGAGGTCGCCATCGACGAGCGGGTCGTCGAGTCGACCAACATCTTCGAGGGCCGGCGGTTCGCCAACGGCAGCAACGCGCTGCTCAAGCCCTCGGCCTGGCGGCACCTCTGGAACCCGTGGAAGCCGTCCTGGGGCGAGCCCTACAAGGAGGTCGTGGGCCGGATGATGGCCGCGGTCCACGATGCCCGGGTCGAGGCCGCCGGCCACGAGGCGGTGATCGTCTCCCACCAGCTGCCGATCTGGATCACCCGGCTGCACGTCGAGAAGCGGTCGTTCCTCCACGACCCGCGGCGCCGTCAGTGCACGCTCTGCTCGGTCACGTCGCTCCACTTCGTCGGCGACGCGATCACCCAGGTCGCCTACAGCGAACCAGCCGGCGACCTGATCCCGGCCAAGGACCGCAAGTCGCCGTTCTCGGCGGGCGATGCGCCCGACGAGAACAAGCCTGTGTGATGGCCGCCCGTCGCCGTCTGCCACTGCTTGTCGCCGCTCTCGCGGTGACGGCTGCGGCGGCGAGCGCGTGCACCGACGTCAACGGCACCAACGGGACGAACTTCGTGACGAGCGACGGCAGCGTCACCGAGATCCCCGTGGCCGACCGTGATGCGCCGGTCGACGTGTCGGGGGAGACCCTCGCCGGCGACCAGCTCGATCTGGCCGACCTGCGGGGGAAGGTCGTGGTCGTCAACGTGTGGGGCGCCTGGTGCACCGCGTGCCGGGCCGAGGCACCGCTGCTCGTCGACGCGGTCGCCGACTTCCCGGCCGACACCACGATGGTCGGGATCGACATCCGCGACGCCAGCAAGGACTACGCGCTCGCCTACGAGCGGGGCTTCGGCGTGGACTACCCGTCGATCTACGACGTCGGCAGCACCACGCTGCTCGGTTTCCCGACGCCGTACAACCCGCGAGACACGCCCAGCACGATGGTCCTCGACCGCGAGGGCCGGCTGGCCGCGCTGATCCGGGGCGCGCTGCCCTCCAAGCTGACGCTGGTCCAGGTCGTGGAGAAGGTGGCGGCCGAGGATGCATGACTGGCTGCGGGACACGGCGTTCTCCGGCTCGATGGTCGTCGCGGTCCCGGTGGCGGTGCTGGCGGGACTGGTGTCGTTCTTCTCGCCGTGCGTGATCCCGCTGCTGCCGGGCTACCTGTCGTACACGACCGGGCTCTCCGGCGCCGACCTCGCGGACTCCGAAGCCACCCCGCACCGGGGCCGGATGCTCGCAGGGTCGTCGCTGTTCGTGCTCGGCTTCTCGGTCGTCTTCGTCGGCCTGGGCGTGCTGTCGGCCGGCGTGAGCCGGTGGTTCTTCGAGTACTCCCGGACGTTCACGGTCGTGCTCGGCGTCCTCGCGGTGGTGCTCGGCCTGGTCTTCATGGGGCTGGTGCCGCTGTTCCAGCGCGACGTGCGGATCCACAAGGTGCCCGCGGTGGGGCTGGCGGCCGCGCCGCTGCTCGGGTTCCTGTTCGGCCTCGGCTGGACGCCGTGCATCGGGCCGACCCTGGGCGTCATCCTCACCCTCGCGTACGGCGAGAGCGTGACCCGCGGCGGCGTCCTGCTCGGGTTCTACTCGCTGGGGCTGGGGGTGCCGTTCATCGTCGCCGCGCTGGCCTGGCGCCGGGCTCTCGGCGGGCTCGCCTTCGTGCGCCGCCACCAGCAGTGGGTGACCCGCATCGGAGGCCTGATGCTGGTCCTCGTGGGACTGTTGCTGCTCACGGGCTGGTGGGACCAGATGGTCCAGTGGCTCCAGCTCCACCTCGTCAACGACTACCAGCCGGGCGTCTGATGGCCACCACCGAGACCCGACCCATGGCGCCCGCGCCCGAGCGTCGCTCCGGCGAGCTCAACCTGCGCGAGCTCCTGCGCTGGACCTGGCGCCAGCTCACCTCGATGCGGATCGCACTGATCCTGCTGCTGATGCTCGCGCTGGCCGCGGTCCCGGGTTCGCTGGTCCCGCAGGAGCGGGTGGACGCGCTCAAGGCGTCGCAGTGGAAGGACGCGCACGAGACGCTGACGCCGGTCTACGAGAAGCTCGGCGTCTTCAACGTCTATGGGTCGCCGTGGTTCGCCGCGATCTACATCCTGCTCGTCGTCTCGTTGGTCGGCTGCATCGTGCCGCGCAGCTTCGTCTACCTGCGGGGGCTGCGGGCCCAGCCGCCCCCGGCGCCGCGCAACCTGTCCCGCCTGCCCAGCCACGCGTCGTACGCCACGACCGAGCCCGCCGACGTCGTCCTCGCGCGGGCCCGGGCCCTGTTCAGGAAGAAGCGCTACCGGCTCCGCCGCGAGGCTGCGGCCGGCACGGTCAGCGCCGAGCGCGGCTACCTGCGCGAGCTCGGCAACCTGGTCTTCCACCTGGCGGTGCTGGTGGTGCTGGTCGGCTTCGGGACCGGCACGCTGTTCGGCTACAAGGGCGGCGTGATCCTGGTGCAGGGGCTCCCGTTCAGCAACAACCTCACGCAGTACGACGACTTCGTGCCCGGCAGCCTCTTCGACCCCGACGGCATGGACCCGTTCTCCTTCACCGTGAACAAGTTCGACGTTGAGTGGCTGCCTTCCGGGATGGCGCGCGGGTTCGACGCCCAGCTCAGCTACACCGAGGCGCCCGGCGACGCGGACAAGGCCTACGACCTCCGCGTGAACCACCCGCTCAAGATCGGCGGGACCGAGCTCTTCCTCATCGGCCACGGCTACGCGCCGGTGGTCACCGTGCGGGACGGCGACGGGAACATCGCGGCGTCCGGACCGGTGCCGTTCCTGCCGATGGGGCCGGACCTCTTCTCGTTCGGAGTGGTCAAGGCGCCGGACGCGAAGCCGGGCCAGATCGGGCTGGAGGGCTACTTCTACCCGACCTTCGCAAACGTGGACGGCACGCCGGTCAACCTGGGCGGCAACGACGTCAACCCGCTGCTCTCGCTCAACGTCTACACCGGCGACCTCAACCTCGACTCCGGTTCGGCGCAGTCGGTCTACGTCCTCGACAAGTCCCGGGCGACCGCGGTGCCCGGTGCGGACGGGAAGCCGCTCCGGGTCAACCTGGCTCCGGGCGACACCGTCGAGCTGCCTAACGGGCTTGGCAGCGTCACCTTCGACAAGGTCGTCTCCTGGCAGCGCATCCAGATCAGCCAGACGCCGGGCAAGGACGTCGCGCTGCTGGGAGTAGTGCTCGCGCTGCTCGGGCTGATGGGCTCGCTGTTCATCCGGTCCCGCCGGGTCTGGCTGCGGGTCACCGAGGGACCCGACGGCACCGTCGTCGAGATCGCCGCACTGGACCGCTCCGGAGGCGCCGACACCGACGCCGTACTGTCGGGGCTGGTCGCCGAGCTGCAGGAGGAACGCGCATGACCGATGGCTCCTGGGGCACGCTGAGCAACCAGGCGGTCGCGGCCGCGGCGGTCGTCTACTTCCTTGCCCTGCTCGCGTACGTCGTCGAGTGGTCCTCGTTGCGCCAGGTCGACAGGTCCCGTGTCCTGGCCGGGGCCGGCGGCCCGGAGGTCGCCGAGCCGGAGCCCGCCCAGGTCGAGCGGCAGCAGGTTCGGGTGGCGATGTTCGGCCGGCTCGGCCTGCTGCTCACCGGACTCGC
>JAWWPK010000182.1:0-5808 GCA_033854925.1 Nocardioidaceae bacterium
TCTCTACCTCGGCGACGGCACCACCAAGAAGGACGCCTACAGCGACTACACCAACGGGTCCCCCGAGTCGATCCCGGTCAACAATCAGCTCAGTGACCTGTTCACCAAGCTTCTCGCGGACGCGACCTACGGCTCCCGGGTCGTCGCCGTGACCACGGCGAGCGAGCTGTTCGGCTCCTCGGGCAACACCCAGCTCGGCATCGGCGTCGACGACAGCCTGGTGGTGGTCGCGGACCTGGTGGAGAAGGCCGCGGTCTCGCCCACACCCGCGGATGACGCGGTGCACGACGTGTCGCCCGGCACGCAGCCACAGGTGGTCCTGAAGAACGACAGCCCAACGGGACTGGACTGGACTGGCATCGCCGAGCCGTCGCCCACCACCCCGGTCCAGCGCGTCATCCTCAAGGAAGGCACGGGGCCGGCCGTGAAGGCGTCCGACACCGTCACCATGAACTACCTCGGCGAGACCTACCAGGCCAAGACCCCCTTCGACGAGAGCTACACCAAGACGCCCTTGACCTCGGCGCTGAGCGGCCTGATCCAGGGGTGGACCATCGGCCTCACCGGGGTCAAGGTCGGCAGCCGCGTCCTTTTGCAGATCCCGCCGTCCTACGGTTACGGCGCCGAGGGGAGCGGATCCACGATTCCCGGGAACGCCACCTTGTGGTTCGTCATCGATGTGCTCAAGGTGAAGTAGGGCGCATCTCGCTTGGCGGAACCACGACCCGGCAGGACTCAGTCGAACAGGCGAGGCTGCGGCGGGCCGTGGGCCGGGTCGACGCCGTCGAACAGACTGCTGACCGACTCGCCGGCGTGGATGCGCTCGATCGCGGCCCCGAACAGCCCGGCGACCGAGCGGATCTGGAGCTCCGGCCAGTCGGCAGGTGGCGGGACCGTGTCGGTGGTGACCACCTCGGTGATCATCGGGTGACCGCGCAGCCGCTCGATCGCCTTGCCGACGAAAAGCCCGTGCGTGCAGGCGATCGAGGCCGACGTACAGCCCCGCTCCGCGAGCCGGTCGAGGAGCTCGACGATCGAGCCACCGGTGGCGATCTCGTCGTCGAGGATGATCGCCCGCTTCCCCTCGACGTCACCGACGATCTCGTCGATGACCACCTGGTCGTCCGCCAGCCGCTTCTTGCTGCCCGCCGCCACCGGGAGGCCGAGCAGCCGCGAGAACTGGGTGGCGGTCTTGGCATTGCCGAAGTCGGGTGAGACCACGACCGCGTCGCCGAGGTCCTGGCCCAGGTAGTGGTCCGCCAGGACGCCCAGCGCGGTCAGGTGGTCGACGGGCACCGAGAAGAAGCCGTGCACCTGCGGGGCGTGCAGGGTCATCGTGATCACGCGGTTCGCGCCGGCGGTGACCAGCAGGTCCGCGACCAGCCGGCCGCCGATCGAGAGCCGGGAGGCGTCCTTCTTGTCCGACCGCGCGTAGGCGTAGTACGGGATCACCGCGGTGATCTGCTGCGCCGAGGCGCCGCGCGCGGCGTCGAGCATGAGGAGCAGCTCCATCAGGTGCTCCTGGGTCTGGGGCACCAGCGGCTGGATGATGAACACGTCGCGCTGGCGGCAGTTCGCCTGGAGCTGCGCCTGCAGGCAGTCGTTGCTGAACCGGGTCAGCTCGACCGAGCTGAGCTCGACGCCGAGCGAGTCACAGACGGCAGTGGCGAAGGGTCGGTGAGCGCTGCCGCTGAAGACGACGATCTCGCGCAAACTGCTCTCCCCGGGCGGACTGTTGGGGCTACTCGACGTCCGGACTGTAACTGCGGGCCATGAGGTACGCCATGGCCCGTCCGTGGCGTGTTCGGCTATTTATCTCGTGGATCGTCGGGAACGGGTTGAACCGGCACCCCTGCAGCCCCTTCGACTGCTGCTGCATGACCGGGGCGAGGCGGCCCGGCCCGGGGCAGTGCGCGTGGTGCAGCCCGAGCCAGTGGCCGGTCTCGTGGTTGACGACCATGTGCCGGTAGTCGCGGAGCTCGAGGTGCGCTGCGTTCCAGGCCGGCGAGGCGAACTTCCAGCGGTCCTGGTTGATGATCACGTAGCGGCCGACCCGGCAGCTCCACATCGAGCTGCAGGAGGAGGAGAACGACGGCACCAGGCTCGCCTGCGACAGCACCAGCGTGAACGAGCCGCCGTGCGCGACCGGGGTGAACTGGATCCCGGCGGCCCGCCAGCCGCGGGGGTCCTCGTAGGTCTCCTGGGCCTGCGCCTTGAACTGCTTCAGGCTGGTGGTGATCCTGCCGCGGGTCTCGACGTGGTAGGTGACCTTCCGGCGTACGTCGACGCGGTGCCGCACCCGCGGCGTGGGCTTCGTGACCACCTCGAGCGGCTGGTAGCCGGGCGACAGCACGGCCAGCTGGACCCGCAGCCGGACGCCGACGTCCTCGGGCCGGATCGCGTAGCGCTTGTCGGTCGCGCCTGCGACAGGCTGCTTGCCGCGCAGCCACTGGTAGCTGACCTTCGACGGCGTCGCGGCGTAGCGGCCCGGGTGCGCGTCGAGGGTGTGCGTGAACCGCGCGACGCCCTTGATCACCTGCCCGCCCTTGGCTTTCAGCGTCGCCCTCTGCACCGGCGGGGTCGGGGCCGAGGTAGCCGAACCCGTGTCACCGATGCCGTCGTCCGCGCTCACGGTGACCGCGAGTGCGTGGCCGAGGTCGTCGAGGCCGGGCCGGTACGTCGCGACGGTCGCCTGGGCGATCGGCTGGCCGTCACGCAGCCACTGGTAGGCGTACGTCGTGGCCGCGGGTGCCCACTGGCCAGGACCGGCCGTCAGCGTGGCGGCGTACTCCGGGGTGCCGGACACCGTCGGCGGCAGCACCGGGGTGAGCGTGCCCGCGTGGGCCGGAGCTGCGGTGACGGCGGTGCCGACGAGGGCCAGGACGAGGGCGAGCAGGAGGCGTCTCATCGGGTCACGACGATAGCCCCGCTCAGGGACGCCGAGCGGTGACCACCCAGGCACGCGAGTCGAAGTGCACGCCGGTGGCCGTGACGTGGGCGGAAATGAGGTCGCGGAGCCGCTGCTCGACTTCCGCCCGCGCGTCGGCGTCCAGCCCGGACAGCACCGCCCGCTGCGTGCTCAGGCCGGTGATGAAGCCGAACGCGGTCTCGGGGTCGTCCCCCCAGAGCATGGGCGCGGACACGTCGACGAGGTCGACGTCCACGAAGTCGGCCAGGGTCGCGCGGACGACCTCCGGGTCGGCCAACGACCAGGGCGCGGCGTTCGGGTCACCGTCCATGCCGAGCGCGGCGTCGACCGCACCGGACCACTCGTTGTCCGCCTGGTGCTGCCAGACCAGCACCGCGAGCCGCCCGCCTGGCCGCAGGGCGCGCGCCAGGTTGGCGAAGGCCGCGCGCGGGTCGGCGAAGAACATCACACCGAACCGGCTCATGACCACGTCGAAGCCTGCGGGCGGGAACGGGTGCGACTGGGCGTCGGCGACCACGAACTCCGGGTTGGTCAGGCCCTGCTGGGCGGCCAGCAGCCGGGCGTGCGCGGCGAGCGGCGCGGACACGTCCACACCGAGGACCTCGCCCGAGACCGCCGCACGGGCGGCCCGCCGGGTCGAGACCCCGGTGCCGCAGCCGACGTCGAGCACCCGGTCGCTGGCGGCGACGGCCGCCGCGGTGTGGAGGACCTCGTCGTGCTCGGGCGCCTCGCGGTCGAACACGTCGGCGTAGGTGATGCGGTGCTCGGTCACGCCCAGAGCTGGCCCTCCAAGGCCTCCTCGGCCTCGTCGATGGTGCCCTCGTAGGCGCCGGTGGAGAGGTACTTCCAGCCGCCGTCGGCCACCACGAACGCGATGTCGGCCGGCTCCCCCGCCGTGATCGCCTTCGCGGCCTGGGCCAGCGCGGCGTGCAGGATCGCGCCGGTCGAGATGCCGGCGAAGATGCCCTCGAGCTCGAGCAGCTCCCGCACCCGGCGTACGGCGTCGCGTGGGCCGACCGAGAACCGGGCGTCGATCAGGTCGGCGTCGTACAGCTCGGGGACGAACCCCTCGTCGAGGTTGCGCAGCCCGTAGACGAGCTCGCCGTAGCGGGGCTCCGCGGCGATGATCCTGACGTCCGGCTTGGCCTCCCGGAAGAACCGCGAGACCCCCATCAGGGTGCCCGTGGTGCCGAGACCGCCCACGAAGTGGGTGACGCCCGGCAGGTCGGCCAGGATCTCTGGGCCGGTGCCCTCCTGGTGGGCGAGGGAGTTCGCCTCGTTGCCGTACTGGTAGAGCATCACCCAGTCGGGGTGCTCCTCGGCGACCCGCTTGGCGACGCGCACCGCCTCGTTGGAGCCGCCGGCGGCGGGCGAGGTGATGACCTCCGCGCCCCACATGCGGAGCAGCTGGCGGCGCTCCTCCGAGGTGTTCTCCGGCATCACGCAGACCATCCGGTAGCCCTTGAGCTTGGCCGCCATGGCCAGCGAGATGCCGGTGTTGCCCGACGTCGGCTCCAGGATGGTGCAGCCGGGGCGGAGCAGGCCTTCCTTCTCGGCCTCCTCGACCATCCGCAGCGCGGGCCGGTCCTTGATCGAGCCGGTGGGGTTGCGGTCCTCGAGCTTTGCCCAGAGCCGGACCTCGGGGGTCGGTGACAGCCTGGGCAGCCCGATCAGCGGCGTACCGCCGACCGAGGCGAGGAGGTTGTCGTAGCGGGTCATCAGCCGCCGGCGACCGCCGGCAGGACGACGATCTGGTCGCCGTCGCTCAGCGCGGCCTCGAGCCCGCCGAGGAAGCGCACGTCCTCGTCGTTGACGTAGACGTTGACGAACCGGCGCAGGTCACCGTTGTCGATCAGGCGCTCCTTGATGCCCGGGTGGCTGCTCTCCAGGTCGTCGATGAGCGCGCTGAGGTTGGCGCCCTCGCCGTTGACCGACTTCTCCCCGTCGGTGTAGGTGCGCAGGATGGTGGGGATCCGGACCTCGATGGCCATCAGGGCGTGCTCCTAGCAGTTGAGTTCTCGACGACGTCGTCCATGATCTCGACGGGTTCCTCGGTCACCTCGCCGTCGACGATCCTGTACGACCTGAACTCGACCGGCCCGTCGTTATTCCCGTGCTCGCGCGTGCTGACGAGCACGTAGTGGGCGTTCGGCTCCATGGCCAGCCCGATGTCGGTGCGGCTGGGGTAGGCCTCGGTCGCCGTGTGCGAGTGGTAGACGACCACCGGCTCCTCGTCGTTGGCATCCATCTCCTTGTAGAGCTGGAGCAGGTCCGTGGAGTCGAACTCGTAGAACGTCGGGCTGCCCGCGGCGTTCACCATCTCGACCAGCCGCTCGGCGCGGTCGCTGCCCTCGGGGCCCGCGACGATGCCGCAGGCCTCGTCGGGGTGGTCCCGCTTGGCGTGCACGACGATGGCGTCGTAGGTCGCCCGGTCGAGTCTCAGCACCGTTCAAGGGTAGGGGTGCCGGGGCGGCCGGCCAGGCACGGCTCGTCCGCCGGACGGCGGCGCCGCGAGGCCGCTCCCGTGAGGTAGGCCGCGACGAGCGTGCCGATCGCCAGCGCCCCGGCGGCCACGAGGAACCCCGCCGCTCGGCCCTGGCTGGCCGCGACGACCGCAACGACGGCCAGCCCCGCGGCGCCGCCTGCCTGCTGGGTCGTGTTGACGAACCCGGACGCCGCCCCGGCGTCGCGCTGAGGCGCGGCGTCCATCGCCATCGCGGTCACGTGCGGCATGGCGAGGCCGAACCCGACGCCCATCACCGCGAAGCCGGGCGCCACGTGAAGCGCGTAGCTGCCGTGGTCCGGCAGCGTGACCATCAGCAGCATCCCGGCCAGGAACAGCACCAGCCCGCCGACCAGGACCCGCTCCTGGCCGAACC
>JAWWPK010000183.1:0-3150 GCA_033854925.1 Nocardioidaceae bacterium
ACCGGGCGAGGGCATGCAGCGCCAGGACCTCGATGAGGGTCCCGGTCCGGCCACCCGCCTCCGCGGCGTCGGCCAGCCGGTCGAGGAGTCCCGTAGCGTCGAGCAGTGCCGGCTCCGAGCCTTCGATGGCGTACGCGGCAAGCAGCAGCCGGGCGAGGGTGACGTGCTCGTACTCGCGCACGTAGGAGAGCTCGTCCGAGGCGTTCACGTCCCGGCTCCGCGCCCACTCCCGGGCCGACGCGAGGTCGCCCGACGAGGCCTGCACGCGGGCCAGCTGGGCCGGCACCGGGCGTACGTCGGGCGAGTAGTCGCCGACGTACACGCGGACCGCCCCCTCGAGGAGGCTGCGCGCACCTTCCAGGTCGCCGGCCGCCCGGGCCAGGCCGGCGGCCGCGACCCGGCGTCGGTACGGGTTCTGGGGCAGCTCGGCGCCGTCGCCGAGCTCCTCGCTGCGCCGCAGGTGGGTCGTCGCGCCCTCGAGGTCGTTCCGCGCCCGCGCGACCTCGCTCAGGCCGACATGCATGTCGGCCATGCCCCGCAGGTCGGGGCTTTCGCGCGCGCCGAGCTGCAGGGCGCGTTCGAAGACGACCTGCGCCTCCCCGAGACGCCCCTGGGTGGTCGCGAGGTCGGCCACCGCGATCGAGCAGCCCAGGACGTCGGCGATGTGCCCGACCTGCTCGAGACCGGCCAGGGCGGCCGCGTAGCGATCGTGGGCGACGACGAGGTCGCCCGTGGTCCAGGACGCCAGGCCGGACAGCGCCGAGGCCGACGCGTGGGCCAGGTGGTCGTCACCCACCGCACGGTCGAGGGCGCGCTGGGCGTGGGCGATGGTGCCCGCGGGGTCGCCGGCGTTGAGGGCGAGCGCGGACCGGTACATCTCGACGGCCGCCGGGACCCGAGTGAGCTCGTCGCGGTCGACAACCACAAGCTCGTCCTCAGGCAGCCCGAGCTGCCGCTCGATGTCGTCCAGCCGCTCGGCCACGCCGGCGAACTCGTTGCTCGCCATGAACCCGCCGACCAGGCGGATGGCGAGGACCGGGCGGTTGCGGAGCACGGCGTCCGGGAAGGCGTCGGCCCAGCCCCGTATCACGTCCTCGCGGCGAGCTCGCCCCAGCGCTGGGACGGCCAGCTCCACCAGCTCGGCCGCTCGCTCGACGTCAGGAGCGGCGAGCGCGTGCCGCACCGCATCGACCGGCTCCCCGGCCTCCTGGAACCAGGCGCTGGCGCGGCGGTGCAGCTCCGGGACTCGCTCGGGCTGCTCCGCGAGCAGGTGCGCGCGGAGCACGTCGGCGAACAGGTGGTGGTAGCGGTACCAGCGCCGTCGATCGTCGAGGGGCACCACGAAGAGGTTCCGGCGCTCCAGGGACTCGAGCATCTGGCTGCCGCCGGACGTGTCGGTGACGGCGTCGCAGAGCGGGCCGGTCAGTCGCTCGAGGATCGAGGTGCCCAGGAGGAAGTCGCGGACCTCACTGGACTGGCGGTCGAGGACCTCCTCCACGAGGTAGTCCACGACGTAGCGGTCGTCGCCGGCGAACCCCGCGATGAACCGCGACGGATCTGCACGACCCCTCAGGGAGAGTGCCGCGAGCTGGAGGGAGGCGATCCAGCCCTCAGTGCGGGCGGAGAGCGACTCGACGTCGTGCGCGTCCAGGTCGAGCCCCGTCGCGTCGGCGAGGTAGGCGGTCGTCTCCTCGGCGGTGAAGCGCAGATCGACGGCCCGCACCTCGGCCAGCTCGCCACGGGCCCGCAGCCGGGCCAGAGGGAGCGCCGGATCTGCGCGGGTGCTGATGACCAGGCGCACCTGCGGCGGCAGGCGCTCGAGCAGGAACGCCATGCCCGACTGGATCTCCGGGCCGTCGGCGAGGTGGTAGTCGTCGAGAACGAGGTCGACGTCGTCGGGCAGCACGCTGAGCTCGTTGAGGACGGTGGTCAGGACGGTCTCGATGGGCGCCTGACCGCCCTCGAGCAGGGCCAGACCCGCTGCGCCGGTCCCGGGTGCGGCGCGCTCGAGCGCGGTGAGCACATAGGGCCAGAACGAGTCGGCCCGGCTGTCGGCCTCGTCCAGCGACACCCACGCGGTGCGCCTCGCCGTACCTGCCGGGTCGGCGTCCGCCGCCAGCCAGGCCGTCAACAGCGTCGTCTTCCCGAAGCCGGCCGGGGCCGACACCAGGGTCAGCCGCGCGGGGACCGTCCCGAGAAGCTGGTCGAGGCGCGGACGGGGCACGAGCCCCGACCGCGTCTGGGGCCGGAAGAACTTGGTGTCCACCAGGGGCGCCGTCACTGCTTGCCTCCGGCCCGCACGTGCATCCGCTCGCCCGGGCGACCGAAGATGCTCAACACCTCCGCGGGTCCCTCGCCGTTGCTGCCGAACCAGTGCGGCAGCTGGGTGTCGAACTCGACCGCCTCACCCTCCCCGAGGACGAGGTCCTGGTCGCCGAGGATCAGCCGCATCCGGCCGGCCAGCACGTAGAGCCACTCGTAGCCGTCGTGGGTGCGCGGCTTCGGCGTCGACTGGCTGGCGGGGATCACGATCTTCCAGGCCTGTACGCCGCCCGGGTGCCGGGTCAGCGGCAGCACGGTGCGTCCGTTGACCCGCCGCGGCTTGAGCCGGATCCGGGGGTCGCCGACGTCGGGCGCTCCCACGAGGTCGTCCAGCGGCACGCGGTACGTCTGGGCCAGCGGGAGCAGCAGCTCCAGGCTGGGCCGCCGTTGGCCGTTCTCCAGCCGCGACAACGTGCTCTTGGAGATGCCGGTCCGCTCCGCGACGTCCGTCAGCGTGATGCCGCGCTGCTCCCGCACCTTGCGCAGCCGGGGCCCCACGAGGTCCAGTGCCGTACTGATCTCCGTCACCGGCCCAGTGCACCCCCGATTCCCGGAAACAGCAACATTCGTTGTCGAAGTAGGGACGACCGGCGACGCTCGGAGCATGAACCAGTACGACGTAGCAGTGGTCGGCGGCGGCGCTGCCGGCCTCTCGGCGGCCCTGGTCCTGGCCCGCGCCTGCCGTGCGGTCGTGGTGGTCGACGCTGGTGAACCGCGCAACGCACCCGCCACCCGCATGCAGGGGTTCCTGTCCCGCGACGGCATGTCCCCCGCCGAGCTCTTGGCCGCCGGGCGCGCGGAGGTGGCCGGGTACGGCGGGCACCTGCT
>JAWWPK010000184.1:0-4316 GCA_033854925.1 Nocardioidaceae bacterium
ATGACGCCTCCTTTGATTGAGGAGTCTCCCGAGGAGAGTCCCGCCAAGACCAACCGATCGGCCGTACGACGGGCGATGACCCGCTTCGTCGCGGGCAGCCTGCTCGCTCTCATCCTGGTCGGCCTCGCGACGAGTGTCGTGGCCCGCAACATCGCCGAGGCCGGAGCGCTCCGCGACGCGCGTTCCCGCGGCGGTCTGTTCGGCCGCGCGGCGGCGGTCTCGCTGATCAACAGCGCGGTCCGGTCTGGTGACAAGGAGCAGCTCGGCCGGCTCGACTACGTCATGCGCAATCGCCTGCTCGACGGCTCCATCGTGCACATCAAGATGTGGGACAGCAGCGGCACGGTCATCTGGTCGGACGAGCGTGGCTTGCGCGGCCACAAGTTCGAGCTGGAGCCCGCGGTCCAGAACATCTTCGGCACGGACAAGGTCCTGGCCGGCATGACCACGCTGTCCAAGGCGGAGAACCAGAAGGAAGTGGGCGAGGGGCCGCTGTTCGAGGTCTACACCGCGGCATGGGACGCGGACGGCGTACCCGTCGTACTCGAGTCGTACTGGTCGACCACGCTGCTGGCCGCCGACCAGCGGGCGATCGTCCGACGTGTCGAGCCGCTGGCTCTCGGCTCGTTGATCCTGTTCCAGCTTGCGCTGTTCCCGCTGGCGTTCTCCTTGGCGCGGCGGGTCGATCACGGCTCGGCGGAGCGCAGCCGGATGCTGCGGCACGCGCTGTCGGCGTCGGAGCTCGAGCGCCGGCGTATCGCCCAGGATCTTCACGACGGCGTGATCCAGGACCTGTCCGGTCTGGGCTACGTCCTGCCGACCGTCTACTCGCAGCTGCCCGACACGCCGCGCGCCGACGCGGCCCGCTCGGTCCTGCAGAAGATCAGCTCCGTCGTCGAGCGCGACGTCGCCTCGCTGCGGTCGCTGCTGACCGATCTCTACCCGGAGCGGCTCGCGCCGGGCGGGCTCGTCTCGGCGATCGAGGAGCTGGTGCGGACCCCGATCGCGTCTGGTCTGGCCGTCTCGGTCGAGGTCGAGCGCGCGGCCGGCGAGTCGATGGAGGTGAACCAGCTGACTTACCGGGTCATCCGGGAGGGGCTTCGCAACGTGGTAGCCCACGCTGAGGCGCGCAGCGCGCGCATCGGCGCAGAGCGTCGCGGTACCACGATGCTGGTCACCGTTACGGACGACGGCAAGGGCCTTCGTAGGGACGAGTCGGCAGAGACGGGGCATCTCGGGCTGCGGCTGCTGGCCGACATGCTGCACGACGTCGGCGGCACGCTGGACCTCTCGCCGGGGGCCGCCGGGGGTGCTGTCCTTACTGCGACATTTCCGGTGAGTTTCGCGTCCGACTGACGCGTGTCACAAGTATTCTGCAAGCACTGCCTGTCACTCTGAGTACGTGCTCACAGCGCGGGCACTCCCGTCGGGCCCTGGCCCACAGAGGAGGTGCTTGGTGATCCGCGTACTCATCGTCGACGACCATCCGATCATCAGCGCCGGTGTGCAGGCCCTCGTGGGTGACCAGCCGGACCTCGAGGTGACGGGCTGCGCGCCGGACGGCGAGACCGCGGTGCTGATGGCGCGCGAGGACCCTCCCGACGTCGTGGTGATGGACCTGTCGATGCGCGGGATGGGCGGGATCGCCGCTACCAGCGCGATCCTGACCGAGCACCCCAGCGTGCACGTGCTGGTGCTCACCTGGCACGCAGACCCGGCACGGGTGCGCGGTGCGCTGGCGGCAGGCGCAACCGGCTACCTGCTGAAGGACGCAGACCACGAGGAGCTGCTCGAGGCGATCCGCGCGGTCCATCGTGGGGAGTCGCGCGTGAGTGCCATGATCACCCGGGCGATGACGTCGTAGGAGCTGGTTCAGCTGCCGCTGTGCAGGTGCGCGTGCGGGACGGTGGTCCCCGAGATGCTGGGCAGCAGCCCCCACGTCGCTACCGCCAGGAGCAGCACCGCCAGCGAGCCCGCCAGCACCAGGCCGAGCCGGCCGACCTGAGCGCGCTGGGCCCGGCGGCGCGGCCGTGGGCTGAACGCGAGCGGCGCGGCGAGAAGAGCGGCGCCGAGCTCCAGCACGCAGCAGGCCAGGTCGGGTACGCCGATGGCCTCAGGGGTCCGGAACGCCGCCGGCCCGAAAGGCATGCCGAAGGCGCGCGAGACCAGCCACACGAAGACGGTGGCGATGCTGGTGACGAAGACCAGCTGCGCCGTACGACGGTGCCACGCATACACGGCGGCGATGGCCAGCGCCCCCTCGACGAGCTGGGTGCCGAGGAAGAACAGACCGGCCAGCGGCCAGAGGGCGTAGTGCTCGCTGACGACGGTGCCGTGGATGACCGCTGCACCGATCAGCGCCGCGCACACGCCGGTACGCGCGGCAACCGCCACGTCTGCTCGTGCTAGGGGCAGGGTGAGGGCGCGGTCGGTCATCTGACCAGGATGACCGACCGGCCTTGCAGAATCCTTGGGACTCAGCAGGGGTTGCCGTCGAGCTTGAGGATGGGGCAGTCCAGGACGCCGGTCGGCTGCGGCAGGACTCGCTGCAGGCCCCACATGCCCGCCACGGTGAACGGCTTGCGGAGGTCGCCGTAGAAGAAGTCGCCGATCGTGCCCGCTGTGCCGCCGGCACCCCCGACGATCGCCGCGTCCATGCTCTCCCACGGGCCGAGGCCCTGGGCTGTCAGGAAGTCGGACTCGGCGATGTGGCTGTCCTGCGACCAGCTGAGCCCGCCAAGGCTGAACACGTGGCTGTTCTGGCTGCCGGGTGCCACCAGCACATGCACGGTGACAGGATCGCCGGCGTAGGCCGTGATCCAGGGGACGAGGCCCGGGTCCGTGAAAGCTGTCGGACCATCACCGGCTGGCGCGTGCTGGTAGTTGATGAGCTGACGGCCAGGGTTGGCGTCGAGCGGGTAAGGCATGGCGTCACCGCCGATGAACTGGTCGTTGTCGGCCAGGAGCACCGTGAAGTCGCGTCGGTTCTCCGGGGTTGCGCCAGGAACGTGCACGAGGACCTGTGCACCCACGTCCGTCGGCACGCCGGTCGTGGCATCCTGGAACCAGGTGAACTGGCCGGGCACGGTCGACCTCGGGGCGACCACAACGGCGCCGTACAGCCCGGATTGCAGGGTCGTCGTGCCGTTTGCCAGGTCCGCGATGGCTGCGGTCCCGGTGTAGTCCGTGGCGACGTAGTAGACGTAGTCACGCGAGGCATTGGGCGCGACGTTCTGATCCGGCGAGAAGCCGACGTTGACGCCTCCCGATCCCGCCTCCCGGTCCAGTTTCGCCACCGAGAAGCCGACCGGCGTGGTGAGCAGGTTGGTCAGGTGCACAGTGACGCAGTCGCCGGCGACCACGTGCAGCACAAGCGGAACGATCGGCTTGGTCTTCTTCTGAATGCCAGGGACGTCACCGTTGGGGACGAACGCCGTGCGACCGCCGTTCGTACCGCCGGAGCGGTCCATGGCGCTGATCGCGAAGCTGCGAGCCGGAGCCTCTGACGGGCAAGGATTGCCGGGAGAGCTCGCGGCCGGTGGTGCACCGCCGGTCTGCGTCGGCAGCACGTAGTTGCCGACCGGGCCGGGGATGCCGCCGGGCAGCGGCCTCAGGTCCGGCACCTTGCCAGGCAGGATGCGCACGATGCCCCATGCCCCTTGCTGTGCCCGGAAGTCCGCGCCGTTGGTGTACAGGTAGTCGCCGGGGCGCATGCGCGTCGTCGGGTTCTCGCCGTTGAACACGAGGCTGAACTTCTCGCTGATCCCGTAGTGCACCGTGTCGATGAGGGTGCCCTCCGGGGCCGGGTAACCGGCAGCGTCCGGTGCCGTGTAGCGCGGCTCCAGCAGGGTCCTTCCTCCCTGGATGTGCAAGGTGTCGAGGGTTGGCGAGATGCTGATCGTCCGGACCACGAGCGGGTCATTGGCGTAGAGCCGCGGCAACGGCGTCATCGGGTCGCCGTACTTCCACGAGCTGAACCGGTTCGCGGTGTCCGGCCGGTCCTTGAACGGAGCCGCCTTCAGGTTCAGGGTCGAGTAGTCACTGCGGTCGTTGTCGTCGATGGTCCACAGCGCGAGCTCACGGAAGCTCTTCAGCTTCATGCCGGGGATCAGCGCGTTGTCGCCGGACGGCACGTGGACGTCGACCAGGTTGCCCGAGTCGACCTCCGCGCCGGTCACCGGGTCGTGGTAGGTGGAGCCGAACGGCTCGACGATCAGCTGGCCGACCAGGCCGTGGCCCCAGCCGTGGATGCCGTCGACGTGGTCGTGCCAGAAGATGTTGTCCAGCAGGACGTCGGGGTACCAGCGGTACTGGAT
>JAWWPK010000185.1:0-10852 GCA_033854925.1 Nocardioidaceae bacterium
CGAATACGACAGACTCTGCGAACTTTCCCGATTCATCGGCGGCCTTGCCACTCGTTATCGTCGACCGCATGTGGTGGCGCGCGTTCGGGGTCGCAGCGGTGCTGCTGTGCGTCGGCGTCGCGGGCGGGTACGCCGTCGCCGATCGTGACCAGACAGAGCCTCAGCGGAGCAGCACCCTGGCGCCGGTGCCCGCCGTCTCGCCGTCGGTCCCGTCGGTGCCCGCCCCGACCTACGCGCCCGACCCGGACGACCCGCCCCTGTCGACGTCGGGGTTCGAGACGGAGACGATCCCGTTGCGGGTCGATCCGAACGGCGCGGGGGTGAAGGTGGACATCCCCGTCGGGTGGCGGTCGCACCGCGTCGAGAACTACAACCAGTGGAACTTCGTCGATCCCGAGCACGCGAACGCGACGTACCTGCTGCGCGTCAACATCGTGGGCATGAACATCTCGGTGAAGGCGGCCATGGACGGCCGGATCGCCGCGCTGGAGGACGCGCAGGCGAACGGCGGCCTCAGCGACTTCACGGTGACCGACCAGACCGCCGACACCTTCGAGGCGACCTACGTCGACGGAGGCCGCTTGCGGTTCACCAGCGAGCGGTGGGTGAGCTTCGACGGCTCGACGGCCTATGCCTCCGTCGCCGTCACGGGCCGGGAGGTCGACCAGGCGGGGATGGGCGTGCTCCTGGGCCGCACGATCAGCTCGCTACGAGAGCTCCCGGCGAAGGCGTCGGTGCAGTCGACCGAACTGCCCTAGATCCCGTGCGTCACCACGTCGTCGAGGACGGCGTTGGCCGTGCTCCGCTCGGCGCTCCGGATCTGCACCCACATGAGGGTGTTGGTGCTGACCTGGACCACCCGCTCCACCAGCACTCCACCCCCGGGGCAGTCGGCGTAGACGACCGTCTCCGACTGGTCGCCGTCGTGGCTGTCGGCCACGGTCCGGCCCGCCGAGCCGCACTCCGGGTGCTGCGGCACCTGCTCGGGAAGCTCGGTGCTCGTCAGCAGCCCCACGAACACACCCTCCCCGGTCGAACCCGCCCAGTTCGCACTGGTGCCGACCGAGAGCGCCGGGAGCTGGGTGTCGGTCTCCGGTGGCATCCAGCCCTGCAACGCGTCCGCGCGGTCCCAGTCGACGGGGACGGTGACCGTGATCGTCCCGGTGGAGTCGGAGACGGTCCGCTCGGTCGGCGCGAGCTGCCGCTGCGCGGCGTACCCGCCTCCCCCACCGATGGCCAGGGCAACCAGGCCCACCAGCGTGAGTACGGCGAGGCGGCGGCCCCGGCGCCGCGGCAGCTTCGGCTCGGGGAGTGCGCCGAGCTCGGGCGAGACAGTGGGCCGGGGACCTGGCTGCGTCAGCTCCGGGTCGCGGTCGAGCCACCGCTGGGTCGCCGGGCCGGAGGCGATCGGGCCCTGGGCAGCGGCCAGCGCCTCGGAGAACTCGGTGACCGTCGGGAAGCGGTCCTCGCGGCGCTTGGCCAGCCCGCGGTGCAGCACCCCCTCGACGCCCGGCAGGAACGGCCGCTCCGCCGTCGAGACCGGCGGCAGGTCGCCGGGGTTCATCGCGTCGGAGAGCGAGGTGTGCGTGAACGGCGGCTCCCCGGTGAGCAGCAGGAAGGCCAGCGCGGCGAGCGAGTACTGGTCGGCGCGCGCGTCCGGCGCCTGGGCGGCGGCCTGCTCGGGCGCGACGTACGTCGGGGTGCCGGCGACCATGGTCAGTCGCGAGGACATGTCGAGTGACTTGCCGAGACCGAGGTCGCCGACCATCGCGCGGACCACGTGCGGCTCCTGGCCGTCGACGCTGCGGAACAGCACGTTGGCCGGCTTCACGTCGCGGTGCAGGATGTCGCGGTCGTGCAGCGCCTGGAGGCCGGCGCCGACCTGGCGCACCACCTCCATGGCCTGCGCCGGAGTCAGCCCCTCGACGTCGAGCCGGTCGGCGAGGGTGCCCTGGTCGGCGTACGACATGACCAGGTAGGGACGCCCGTCGTCGAGCTCGCCCGCGTCGTAGACCGAGACGACGTGCGGCGACTCGACCTTGCGCAGGTAGCGGCCCTCCTCGAGGAACCGCTGCCGGATCTGGTGGTCCTCGGTCCAGTTGTCAGCGAGCACCTTGATCGCCACCGGCGAGTCGAGCTGCTCGTCGTAGGCCAGCCACACCGTCGCGAAGCCGCCGGAGCCGATCCGGCGGCGCACGGCGTACCGGCCGAGCCGGTGGGGCATGGACACGCCCACATCTTCGCCCCTCGGTCGACGGACGAGACGATCCGGCCCGCCGGGGCGGTCACCGGGCAGGTCTCGGTTCGGTTGCGATCCCGTCAGTGGTGACCGGCCAGGCACTACATTCGCATTCGCTGGGGAGACGGAGGACATGGTGAGCGACACGGCGACCACGCCGGACGAGATCGACGAGCTCGCCCGGCGCGCCCAGGACGGCGACCGCGACGCGATGGAGCTGCTGCTCGCCGCGGTCCGGCCGCGCACCCTCAACGTCTGCCGCGGAGTGCTGCCCTACACCCCCGACGCCGAGGACGCCTGCCAGGACGCACTGATCAAGGTGTCCCAGAAGCTCGGCACCTGGAACCAGCAGGGTCGGTTCACGACCTGGCTGCACATGGTCGCCGTGAACTCCGCGCGGTCGACCTACCGTCGCATGAAGAACCAGGCCATCGCGTCCGACCCTCACGAGTCGCAGGCGATGCAGCGACCCGACCCGCGCACCACGAGCGTGATCGCCGGCACCCGCCTCGACCTGCTCGAAGCGATGGAGACGCTGGAGCGCGACCATCCGCAGTTCGTCGAGCCGCTGCTGCTGCGCGACGTCTACGGGCTGCCCTACGAGGAGATCGCGCAGCTGGTCGGAGCCCCGCTCGGGACGATCAAGGCGCAGATCCACCACGGCCGGAAGCTGGTGCGGCCGATGCTGGCAGACGGCTCGTGAGCCGGGCTGCCACGCTAGGGGCACTCCTTCTCGCCGCCACGTTGGTCACCGGCTGCCGGGGCGACGACGTGCCCCCCGCCGCCAGGTCCACCACGAGCGCCTCGGCCGGCGACACCCCGTCGGCCACAGCCTCCCTGCCCGCGGAGACCGACGCGCCGCCGGACGCCGACGACCCCGCACTGGACCCGGCCCTGAGCGAGCCGGTCGAGGACTCGCTCTACCCCGACGAGGGCGACCCGAGCGTCGACTCCCTGCACTACGACCTCGACCTCGCCTGGGCGCCGGACACCAGGACGCTGGTCGGAGACGCGACCATCGAGCTCCGCTCGACCGGCACCGCCGACCACCTGCAGCTCGACCTCGGCGAGCCGCTCGACGTCTCGGCGGTGACCCTCGACGGCACCGACGTGCCGTTCGAGCACCTGGGCAAGGACCTCGTGGTCACGGCACCCGTCACCAAGGACGAGCGCTACGTGCTCGAGGTCCGCTACTCCGGCACTCCCGAGCCCACTCCGGCGCCGACGACGCGCAGCGACTTCAGCGTGAGCGGCTGGCAGATCACCCCCACCGGCGAGACCTGGACCATGCAGGAGCCGTACGGCGCGTTCACCTGGTACCCGGTCAACGACCAGCCCTCCGACAAGGCGTTCTACGACATCAATGTCACCGTCCCGTCGCCCTGGGTCGGCATCGCGAACGGAGTGATGACCGACCAGACCGAGCACGACGGGCTGACCACGACCTCGTGGCACCTGTCGAAGCCGGCGTCGTCATACGTCGTCACCGTCGTGACCGGCGACTACACGCGCACCACCAACACCTCGCAGAGCGGCGTCGAGATCTCCTACTGGGTCGCAAGCAACCGGCCCGGGCTGGCGACCGGGCTGCAGTCCGCGGCCGCCGGGCTGGACTGGCTGGAGGGGCTGCTCGGTCCCTACCCGTTCGACAGCCTTGGCTTCGTGCTCGTCGACTCGCGCAGCGGCATGGAGACCCAGACCATGATCACGCTCGGCGCCACCGACTACACCACGTCGGTGGCGGTGCTGGTGCACGAGATGGCGCACCAGTGGTACGGCGACGAGGTCACTCCCGACGACTGGAGCGACGTGTGGATGAACGAGGGGATGGCGATGTACCTCCAGGGCTGCTGGCAGGCCCAGGAGGACGGCCGCACCGTCGATGCGGTGATGGACGACTACGCCGCGTTCGAGGGAGCGATGCGCGCCAAGTCGGGCCCGCCGGCGGCGTACGACCCGAAGCAGTTCGGCGAGGGCAACATCTACTACGGGCCGGCGCTGATGTGGCACGAGCTGCGCAAGCGGATCGGCGACGACGCGTTCTGGAAGGTCGTGCGCGCCTGGCCGGCCCGCGACCCCGAGACCAACGCGAACCGCGACCAGTACCTCGACTGGCTGGTCCGGCAGACCCACGTCGCCCGCTCGTTCTTCGAGGACTGGCTGCTCAGCCCGACCACGCCCCAGCGCTCCTGACGCCGAGCCGTCGTTACTGATGAGCAGTAACGACGGGTCGAGGTCCCTCCAACGTCGCCGAGCCGTCGTTACTGATGAGCAGTAACGACGGGTCGGCGTTCTGCTGTGCGCTGATCGCCGCCCGAAAGGTTGTCCAACGCCCACCGGACCTGTGAGGTGGACCCATGCGACTCCTGGTGCTGGGTGGGACGGTCTTCCTGTCGAGGGCGGTGGCGGCGGACGCCGTGGCCCGCGGGCACGACGTGACCTGCGCGGCGCGCGGGACCTCCGGCTCGGTGCCCGAGGGAGCGCGGCTGGTCCCGGTCGACCGCAGCCAGCCGCTGCCCGAGCTCGGTGAGTTCGACGCGGTCGTCGACGTGGCCAGGCACCCGTCGTGGGTGCGCAACGCGGTGGCGGCGTACCCGGATGCGCACTGGGTCTTCGTCTCGACCGTCAACGTGTACGCCGACGACGCGACGCCCGGCGGAACGCCGGCCACCCTGCCGCTCGTCGACGCGATCGAGGAGGACGTCGACCTCAAGGAGAACCCGGAGGCCTACGGACCGATGAAGGTCGCCTGCGAGCGCGCGGTGCTCGACGGAGTCGCGTCGGCGATGGTGCTGCGGCCCGGCCTGATCGTCGGCCCTGGAGACCCGACCGGACGCTTCAGCTACTGGCCACGCCGGCTGGCCGCCGGCGGTGAGGTGCTCGCGCCGGGCGACCCGGCCGACCTCATGCAGGTCGCCGACGTCCGTGACCTCGCCGCCTGGGCAGTGACGGCCTGCGAGCGGCGCACCACGGGGGTCTACGACGGCGTCGGGCCGGCCATGCCGATCTCCCAGCTGCTCACGCAGTGTGGCGAGGGCGTCTCGTCCGACCTCACGTGGACGTGGGTCGACCAGGAGTTCCTCACCGAGGCCGAGGTCGAGCCGTGGATGGGGCCGGAGGCGATCCCGCTGTGGCTCCCCCGTCCGGAGTACGACGGCCTCCCGGCCCACGACGTACAGCCCTCCCTCGACGCCGGCCTCACCATCCGCCCGCTCGCCGACACCACCCGCGACACGCTGGCCTGGCTCGAGGCCACCCCCGATGCGGTGGTCAGCGGCATCGACCTCGACAGGGAACGGGAGCTCCTGGCCGCCTGGCACGCTCGCCGGTCGCCGGGGCTGGTGCGGATGAAGGACGCCTAGGGCGTGCCCTAGGTGAGCTCGGCGGCCAGCACGCCCAGGGCCGCGGCGGCGTACGCCGCGACGGCTGCCGCGACCACCCGCACCCGCTTCGACTCGTCCCACGACGTGCGGGCCATCAGCCAGGCCAGCCCGGGCAGCACCAGCACACCGTGCAGCGTCACTCCGTGGAACTCCTTGAGGAAGCCGGTCACGGCGTAGGCGTGCGCCGCCGGGCCGTCGTTCATCGCGACCGTCCCGCGGGCGATCATCGCCGCACCGGAGACCAACCCCAGCATCAGCAACACGAAGCCGGCCCGCAGCGCCAGCCGCATGCTGGGCGCCGCGTCGGTCTGACCGCGCACCGCGGCCAGCGCGAACCGGCCGAGCACGACGATGAGCACGGCCCCGCCGGCCGCGAGGGTCATGGCGACCGCGGTGTTGGCCGGGGTCGAGCGGTTGAGGTGGGACGGCACGCCGCGCCACGCCTGAAGAGTGATCCCCGCGACCTCCACGACGCAGTCGGCCGCGAAGATGGCGAGCAGCCACGACCGGGTGCGCTCGGGGAGTCGCAGGTACGACGTCACCCAGACCACCGACGCCAGGGTCAGCCCGAACGAGACCCCGAACGTGAACGGCTTGCGCCACGACACCGGGCCGGCCCACGGGCGGTCGTCGATCGCGAACACCAGAAGGTGGAAGAGGCCCGACAGCACCAGGAGCGCACTGACGGCGAGCAGGATCCGCCCGCGTCGGTCAGGCACGCCGGAACACCAGCAGTCCCCCGCTCACCGCTGCCACGAGGACACCGACCAGCTGGACCACCTGGCCCGTGGCCACGTCACCACCGTGGTCGCCGAGCAGGTTGTGGAACCCCTCCCCGTTGATCCCGCTCAGCACGAAGCCGACGAGGACGAAGAGTCCGAGGAAAGCGCCGACGGCGTCCGCCCATCGGGTGCGGAACCCGGCGACGAGCGCGGCGCCGACCACCAGGATGGCCAGCCCCGGCGGAACGGCGACCGGGAAGTCGACGCCCGCGGCCCACAGGATCGCGATGCCGACCGCTCCCACCAGCAGCCCGCCGACGAGCACGTATCGGCTTCTCATGCGATCGTTTCTATCACGAACGATTCATTGCTGCAATTATTTTCGATCTCTGCCAGAATCTCCCTCGTGGCCCGACCGTCCGGCATCGCTTTCCTGCTCGCCCAGCTGGGCGCGCACGCCTCGGAGCGGTTCGCGGCCCGGTTGGCCGAGCTCGACCTGACCCCGGCCCACGTGGGCGTGCTGCGGATCGTCGGGCAGAACCCCGGGCTCAGCCAGCAGGCGCTGTCCGAGCGGCTGGGCGCCCTTCCTTCGCGAATCGTCCGGCTGGTCGACGAGCTCGAGGAGCGCGGTCTGGTCGGGCGACGCCGGAGCAGGACGGACCGGCGCAACCACGAGCTGTACGTCGCGGAGAGTGCCGGCGAGCGGCTGGGGGCAGTCCTCGCCGCCGTGGGCGAGCACGACGCGGAGATCACCGATGGCCTCACGGCTCGGGAGAAGCAGACGCTCGTCGAGCTGCTCGGCAAGGTGGCCGCCAGCCAGGGGCTCAACCTCGAGGCCCACCCGGCGTACGGCGCACTGAAGCCACGACCTTCAGGAGACCGATGAGCAGGACCTACGTCGTCAGCGGAGCAGCCTCCGGCATCGGCGCGGCCACCACCGCGCTGCTGCGCGAGCAGGGCCACCGCGTCGTCACCGTCGACCTCCGCGACGCCGACGTGGTCGCGGACCTCTCGACACAGGATGGCCGCGCGGCAGCAGTGGCCGGCGCTCGCGCGCTGACCGAGGTCGTGCACGGCGTCGTCCCCGCAGCGGGCATCGGCGGCTTCACCGGCACCGACCCGGCCCTCGTCGTCTCTGTCAACTACTTCGGCGCGATCGCTCTGGTCGAGGGGCTGCGCGAGCCGATGGCGGCCGCCGGAGGAGCGGCCGTCGTGTTCCTGGCCTCGAACTCGATCACCGGTCAGCCCGGCTGGGCCGGCGAGGTCGCGGTCGCCTGCCTGCGAGGGGACGAGGCCGCTGCCCGGACCGCCGCGGCGGCACACGAGGCGGTGATGGTCTACCCGGCCAGCAAGGCGGCGCTGGCCTGGTGGGCCCGGCGCGCGGGCGTGACCGAGGAGTGGATCGGTGCCGGCATCCGCCTCAACTCCGTGGCCCCCGGCAAGGTCGCGACCGCGATGACCCAGCAGCTTGCTGCCGACCCTGTCTTCGGGCCGCTGTCCGAGGGGTACCCGACCGCGATCGGCCGTGACGGCCGCCCGGACGAGATCGCCGCCCCGATCGCGTTCCTGCTCTCGGACGCCGCCTCGCTGGTGGTCGGCTCGGTGCTCTACGTCGACGGCGGCACCGACGCGATCCTGCACCCCATCGCCCCGGAGGGCTGGGACGTGACCCTCCCCGCGCTGTGAGCCGCGAGACCGAGCAGCAGAACCGCCGGATGCTGCGGGCCCGCGACGCGATGGACCGCCAGTTCGCGGACCCGCTCGACATCCCGGCGCTGGCCCGGATCGCGCACGTGTCCCAAGCGCACTTCATCCGGACCTTCCGGGCGACGTTCGGCGAGACCCCGCACCGCTACCTGCAGCGCCGTCGGGTCGAGCGCGCGATGGCACTGCTCTGCTCCACCGAACGCTCGATCACCGACATCTGCATGTCCGTCGGCTTCTCCAGCCTGGGCACGTTCAGCCGGACCTTCCGCGACATCGTCGGTGAGTCGCCGAAGGAGTACCGCGCCGCGCACCCGCTCGTCGCGAGGGTCCCGACGCACTTCTCGATGGCATGGACCAGACCGAGCAGTTTCGGAGAAGGACGCGCGGGCTCGCCCGAATAACGTCGTCGGCACAGACCAACGACCTACCAAGGAGCCACCATGTTCAGCAACATCAACGTCTCCCAGATCTTCGTGCTCGACCAGGACGAGGCGCTCGAGTTCTACGTCGGGAAGCTCGGCCTCGAGGTGCACACCGACGTCGACCTCGGCTTCATGCGCTGGCTCACGGTCAACGTGCCGGGCCACCCCGACCGCGAGATCCTGCTCGAGCGGCCGGGGCCGCCGTCGATGGACGAGGCCACCGCGGCCCAGGTCCGCGAGCTGGTGAGCAAGGGCGTCATGGGCGGCTGGGTCGGCTTCGTGACCGACGACTGCCGCAAGACCTACGACGAGCTGTCCGCCAGGGGCGTCGAGTTCACCGACGGCCCGAACGAGCAGCCCTACGGCATCGACGCCGGCATCCGCGACCCCTTCGGCAACAAGCTGAGGTTCGTGCAGCCCGCCCAATGACCCGCCCAATGAGACCGTCAGAACAGCAGGGATGAGGCGGGGTCCTCGACCATCCCGGCCACGTCGGAGAGGAACCGGGAGCCGGACTCCCCGTCGATGTGGCGGTGGTCGAACGACAGCGCCAGCGTGGTCACGTGCCGGACCACGATCTCGTCCTGGAACACCCAGGGCTGCTTCTTGATCGCGCCGAAGCACAGGATCGCGGACTCGCCCGGGTTGATGATCGGCGTGCCCGCGTCGATGCCGAAGACACCGACGTTGGTGATCGTGAAGGTGCCGCCGGCCATCTCGGCCGGCTGCGTCTTCCCCTCGCGCGCGGTTGCGGTCAGCTCGCCCAGCGCGGAGGCCAGGTCGAGCAGCGAGTGGTCCTGGGCGTCCTTGATGTTCGGGACGACCAGGCCGCGCGGGGTCGCCGCGGCGATGCCGAGGTTGACGTAGCGCTTGAAGACGACCTCCTGGGCCGCCTCGTCCCAGAACGAGTTGACCACCGGCGTACGCCGCATCGCCAGCATCGCGGCACGAGCCAGCACGAGCAGCGGCGAGACCTTCACGTCGCGGAACTCGCGGCGGGTCTTGAGCCGCTCCACGAACTCGACGGTGCGGGTCGCGTCGACCGTGACCCACTCGGTGACGTGGGGCGCGGAGAACGCCGACTGCACCATCGCGCCGGCCATCATCTTGCGGACGCCCTTGATCGGCTCGCGGACCTCGCGCTCGCCGGTGGACGTCGGGACGCCCGGGATGGCGTGGCCGCCTGAGGTCTCCTCGACGTAGACACCGGGATGTGCGGTCTCGACGTCGCCGCGGGTGACCGTGCCGTTCGGGCCGGTCGGCGTGATCGTGGCCAGGTCGACGCCGAGGTCCTTGGCGAGCTTGCGGACCGGCGGCTTGGCCAGGACACGGACCGTGGCGGGCTGCAACGGCTCTGCGAGCTGCTGGCTGCGGGCCGGCACGGCGGGCTCGGGGTCCTCCGCCTCGACCAGGGGTGAGGCCATCCCCGTCTCGAAGGAGGCCTGGGTCTGCATGTGGACGGCCGCGGCTCCCGAGGAGACCTTGCGCGCCCGCCTGGTCGGCCCGCGGTCGGCCTTCATCCGGCCGACCAGGCTCTCGCCCTCGCCGGAGCCCGACGCGGCCGGGTTGGAGAGGTCGATCTCCATCTCGGGCTCGGCCGGGGCGTCACCGGACGGAGCCGCGTCGCCACCGATCGCGATGATCGGCGTGCCGACGGGGATGGTCTCGCCCTCCGGGGCCAGGATCGCGGAGACGACGCCGGCGTAAGGAGACGGCAGCTCGACGATCGACTTGGCGGTCTCGATCTCGCACACGATGTCGTTGATCTCGACGGTGTCGCCGACCTTGACCTTCCAGGAGACGATCTCGGCCTCGGTCAGGCCCTCACCGACGTCGGGGAGGAGGTACTCAGGCATCAGAAACCCATCGTTCGGTCGACGGCGTCGAGCACCCGGTCGAGGTCGGGCAGCCACTCCTCCTCGATCCGCGAGGCGGGGTAGGGGGTGTCGAACCCGCCGACCCTCAGCACCGGGGACTCGAGGTTGTAGAAGCACTGCTCGGTGATCCGGGCCGCGAGCTCCGCTCCCATGCCGAGGTTGACGTGCGCCTCGTGGACGACGATCGCGTGGCCCGTGCGACGCACCGAGTCGAGCACCGGACCCATGTCGAGCGGCGAGAGGGTGCGCAGGTCGATGACCTCGAGCGAGCGGCCCTCGCCGGACGCGGCCTCCGCGGCCTTCATGGCGGTCTTCACGGTCGGGCCGTAGGCCAGCACCGTGACGTCCTGGCCGGAACGCACCACCCGCGAGGAGAACAGCGGGTCGGGCGTCACCGTGTCGTCGAGCTCGGCCTTGTCGGCGTGGTACTGGCGCTTGGGCTCGAGGAAGATGACCGGGTCGTCGCAGGCGATCGCCTGCTGGATCATCCAGTAGCCGTCGA
>JAWWPK010000186.1:0-8686 GCA_033854925.1 Nocardioidaceae bacterium
ACGCCAGCTACCTCGGCAACCCGCTGGTCAACGCGCTGTGCGTCGGCGTGCTGCGGCACGAGGACCTGCACCTCGCCAAGGCCAGCGGCGTCGGCAACCAGGTGCTCCTCTACGGCGCCAAGACCGGCGGCGACGGCATCGGCGGGGTGAGCATCCTCGCGAGCGAGACGTTCGAGAGCACCGGGCCGGCCAAGCGGCCCAGCGTGCAGGTCGGCGACCCGTTCATGGAGAAGCTGCTCATCGAGTGCACCCTCGAGCTCTTCGCGGCGGGGCTGGTCAGCGGCATCCAGGACCTCGGCGGCGCGGGCCTTTCGTGCGCCACCTCGGAGCTGGCCAGCGCCGGGGACGGCGGCATGCAGGTCGAGCTCGACACGGTCCCGCTGCGCGACTCGACCCTGGCTCCCGAAGAGATCCTGATGAGCGAGTCGCAGGAGCGGATGATGGCGGTCGTCGCGCCCGCCGACGTGCCGGCGTTCCTCGACATCTGCGCCAAGTGGGAGGTCGACGCGACCGTCATCGGCGAGGTGACCGACACCGGCCGGCTGCAGATCGACTGGCACGGCGAGCGGGTCGTCGACGTGCCGCCGCGGAGCGTGGCGCACGACGGTCCGACCTACCAGCGCCCGTTCGCGCGACCCGAGGCCCAGGACGCGCTGCAGGCCGACCGCGCCGAGGCGCTGCCGCGGCCGGTCACCGGCGACGAGCTGCGCGAGACCCTGCTCCGGCTGGCCGGCAGCCCCAACCTCTGTGACAAGTCGTGGATCACCGACCAGTACGACCGATACGTCCGCGGCAACACCGTGCTCGCCCAGCCGTCCGACAGCGGGATGGTCCGCGTCGACGAGGAGACCGGGCTCGGGGTCGCCGTCGCCACCGACTGCAACGGGCGGTTCGCCATGCTCGACCCGTACGCCGGCGCGCAGCTGGCGCTCGCCGAGGCCTACCGCAACGTCGCCACCGGCGGGGCGCTGCCGATCGCGATCTCGGACTGCCTCAACTTCGGCTCGCCCGAGGACCCGGGTGTGATGTGGCAGTTCGCCGAGGCGTGCCGGGGGCTCAAGGACGGCTGTGTCGAGCTCGGCATCCCGGTCACCGGTGGCAACGTCAGCCTCTACAACCAGACCGGCGAGACGGCGATCCTGCCCACGCCGGTGGTCGCGGTGCTCGGCGTCATCGACGACGTGTCACGTCGTACGCCGACCGGGTTCGTGGCAGCGGACGAGACGGTGCTGCTGCTGGGCGAGACCCGCGAGGAGCTGTCCGGGTCGGAGTGGGCGCACGTCGTGCACAAGCACCTCGGTGGGCTGCCGCCGGCAGTGGACCTGGCCCGCGAGAAGGCGCTGGCCGAGCTGCTCCGCGAAGCCGTGGGGCTGGTCACCTCGGCGCACGACCTGTCAGACGGCGGCCTGGCCCAGGCGCTGGTCGAGTCGGTGCTCCGCCGCGGGATCGGCGCGACGGTGACGGTCGATGGCGACCCGTTCGTGGCGCTGTTCTCGGAGTCCGCCGCCCGGGTGCTCGTCACGGTGCCCGCCGCGGAGGTCGAGCGGCTCACCGCCCTGGCCGGGCGGCACGGCGTGCCAGTCGCCACGGTCGGCGACACCGGCGGTGACCGGCTGTCGGTCGAGGGGCTCTTCGACGTCGAGCTGCCGCTGCTGCGTGACACCTGGACCCGCACCCTGCCCGACGCTCTTGGCTGACGACCTAGTCGTCTCCGACGCCTGGACGGTCCCGGCGGCGGAGCTGGTCGAGCGGTTCTCGCGGTCCTCGGGCCCCGGTGGCCAGGGGGTCAACACCGCAGACACCCGGGTCCAGCTCTCGTACGACGTGGCCGGCTCCGCGTCGTTGCCCGAACACCTGCGCGCCCGGGTCCTGGAGCGGCTCGAGGGCCGGCTCGTCGACGGGGTGCTCACCGTGAGCGCCAGCGAGCACCGGACCCAGCTCGACAACCGCCGGGCCGCCCGGGAGCGCCTTGCCGACGCACTGCGGGAGGCGGCCGCACCGCCACCCGCTAAGCGCCGGGCCACCCGCCCGACCCGTGGCTCCAAGGAACGCCGGCTGTCGGAGAAGAAGCGCCGCGGCGAGACCAAGCGCGGGCGACAGGGACGCTTCGACTGAAGACCCGGTGACCAACGAGGCGTGAGACCCAACCAACGCGGGAAGAAGAACGTCAACCCTGTGAGCGCCGGCATTCCTCGGACCGTCGCCAAGAAGTGAAGGTGGACCCCATGTTCTTCACACATCTGCGACGCAACGGCGTCGCCTACCTCGCGCTCGTGGTCGCGCTGGGCACCGGCTCGGCGTACGCCGCGGGCTCGATCCCCAACGGATCGGTGACGGCGGCCAAGCTGCACACCAACGCGGTGACCTCGACCAAGATCAAGAACGGGACGATCAAGGCGAAGGACCTCAGGAAGCCGACCTTCGTGCAGAGCACCACCCTCGTCACCGGTACCCCGCCCGCCGTGCCGGACCTGGTGAGCGTCGCGCCCTACGACTTCAGCCTGCCGAACACGGGCCGGACCTCGGTGACGGTGTTCATCCCGACCATCGGCGGCAGCTGCGACAACGCAAACCCCGACCAGCCGACGATCGGCCTCTACATCGACAACGTCCCGATCCCGCTGACGGCCGCGACCGTGCCGGCCGCCGCCAACGACCGCTCGATCCAGCTGACCGCCACCTTGCTGCTCAAGGGCGGCGTCCACACCGGACGGGTCGGCATCACCTGCAACGGCGCCTCCGCTCCCAACGTCGCTGCCCCGGGCGCCAAGACCTGGACGATCATCGTCACGGGCTGAGGTTTCATGGGGTCATGAGACGTCGCACCCTGCTCGGCCTTCCGGGTCTGGGTGCGGCGGTTCTCGCGCTGGCGTCGTGCAGTGGTGAGGATGAGCCCGTGGCCGCAGGGACGAAGACGATCCGCTACGGCGACGACCCGAGCCAGTTCGTCGAGCTGTCTCTGCCGTCGGGCACCCCGCGAGGCGTCGTGGTGGTGATCCACGGCGGGTTCTGGAAGGCGGCGTACGACCTGTCGCTGGGACGGCCGCTCGCCGCCGACCTGGTCGACCGCGGCTGGGCCGCGCTCAACATCGAGTACCGACGCGTGGGCCGTGTTGGATCCGGGGGAGGGGGCGGCGCGCCGGCCACCCTCGACGACGTCCGCGCCGCGATCGCAACGCTCGACGACCAGGACCTCGACCTGACCCGGGTGGTCACGCTGGGCCACTCGGCCGGCGGTCACCTCGCAGCCTGCGCCGGACACGCGGTCGACGCGGTCACGCACGTCGTCTCGCAGGCCGGCGTCCTCGACCTGGTCGCGGCCGATCGCGAGGGTCTGGGCGGGGGAGCGGTGCAGGCGTTCCTCGGCCACCCGGCCGGAACCGCCGACGCCGACGTCGACCCGCGCCAGCAGGTCCCGCTCGACGTACCGGTCTGGTGCGTCCACGCCACCGACGACGACACCGTGCCGATCAGCCAGTCGCTCGACTATGTCGCCGCAGCGACTGCCGCCGGCGCGCAGGCGACCATGGTCGAGGTCGACGGCGACCACTTCGTCGTCATCGAGACGGCGTCCGAGGCGTGGCGGCAGACCGTCGCGATCCTGGACGGGATCGGCTAGGCGCCGGTCGCGGGCTCGACCGGCGGGACAAAGGGCTCGCCGGGGGGCAGGTTCGAGATCTTCTGCCAGATCTTCCGGGACAGCCCGACGGTGAGGGTCTCGATCGTGGAGACCGTCTCGAGGATGACCGAGTCGCGCGACTCCTCGGCGCACAGGGCGGCGGTCTTGCCGACAAGGCTGAGCAGCTCAGAGCAGTAGTCGAGGTAGCGCTCCACCTGGTCGCGGGTCATGCCGAGCTTCGTGCTCTTCGCGGTCGGCACGAAGCTGGGCTTGAGCTGCTCGGGATCCTTGGTGAGCTGGTGCATGTCGATGACGTGCGCCGTGGACCGGAGCTGGTGCAACAGGCCGAGCAGCCGGCTGCGCTCCAGCCGTTCCGGGAACGACCAGAGGAAGAAGATCGCGATCGAGGCGTAGACGAGGTCCTGGATCGCGCTGCCGGCCACGTCCAGCACGTCGACCGACGTCAGCCGCTCGTTGCCGCTGACGGCGTCGCGGGCGGCGAACGCCAGGGCAACGGCCGTTGTCGTGATGACCACGACCATGAGCACCCGGGAGATGTAGCGCGCGGTGCGGATCCGGCGCTGGCCGGCCCCGGCCACGTCCTGCACCTCGTCAACGATCTTGGCCAGGTCGCCACACACGCCGAGCAGCCCGCGCTTCGGGAACCGCGCCTCGATCCGGCCGTACAGCTCCTCGACGGTCTCCTTGACCGCCGGGGCCTCGAGCGGCTCGTGCAGCGCCTGCGTCACGGCGGCAGCCTAGGGCCACCCCCGTTCAGCTGGAGGCGCGCATTGCCCGGAGGCCGACGAAGAGGCCGAAGGCCGCGACCAGGGCAGACGCGAGCGCGCCGTAGAGAACCGTGTCCAGCGGGAAGGTGCCCGCGAACAGCGCCCGCTCGGCCTCGACGACGTACTTGAGGGGGTTCAGCGAGGAGGCGAACCGCAGCCAGCCCGGGGCACCGTCCAGGGGGAGCAGTACGCCGGCCAGCAGCAGCACCGGGAAGATCAGCGTCTGCTGCACCGTCCAGAACAGCCAGTCCTGGTCCTTGGAGACCAGCGCCAGCGCGAAGCTCAGCGCGCCGACGCCGATGCTGAACCCGGCGAGCACGACGACTCCCACCAGCACGTGCGCAAGGTGCAGGTCGAAGCTGAACGGCGTCACGACGGCCACGATGATCGCGGCCTGCATCAGCATCGGCACGATCTCCTTGAGCGCCCGCCCGACCAGCAGCGAGGACCTCGACAGCGGCGAGACCAGCAGCCGCTCGTGCGAGCCGGTGACGATCTCCTGGGTCAGGTTCGCGCCGGTGAACGAGGCGCCCATCAGCGCGGTCATCGCGATGATGCCGGGCACGAACCACTGCAGCGCCGACCCGTGCTCGACCTTGGGCAGCAGCGGCGCGAACAGGCCGAGGAACACCAGCGGCTGCACCATGGCGAACAGCACGGACGCGGGCTCGCGGAAGACCGGCCGCAGCTCGCGGACCATGACGTTCCAGGTGTCGGCGAGGACGCCGGGCGCCGTCGGCAGGGTCACCTCGCGGGCGTGGGTGATGGCGGGGCTGGATGCCGGGTTGGCGATCGTCGCGGTCATGCTGCTGCTCCTTCGGTCGTCGTGGTCTGGTCGGTCTCGCGCAGGCTGCGCCCGGTCAGCTCGAGGAACACGTCGTCGAGAGTCGCGCTCACGACCTCGACGCGGCTGACCGGTGCTCCCGCGATTTCAAGGTCGGTGATGAACTTCGCGACCAGGTCCGCTGCTCCGGCGGACCGAGTCCGGACCGTCGTCCCGGTCCGTTCGACTGATGCGTTGTCGCCCAGGGCCCACGAGGCACCCTCGGCGGCCAGCACCGCCGCGGCCTCGTCGGCGAAACCGAGGGTCACCAGGTCGCCGAATCCGGACCTGAGCCGGCTCGCGGTGTCGTCCGCGATGACCAGCCCGTGGTCGATGACCACCACCCGGTCGGCGATGGCGTCGGCTTCTTCGAGGTAGTGCGTGGTGAGCACGATCGTGGTGCCCTGCTCGTCGTGGAGCCGGCGCACCTGCTCCTGCAGGTTCGCTCGGTTCTGCGGGTCCAGCCCGGTGGACGGCTCGTCGAGGAACAGCACCCGCGGCGTGTGCACCAGCCCGATCGCGACGTCGAGCCGGCGGCGCTGGCCGCCCGAGAGCGTCGAGACCGGCCGCATGCCGTGCTCGCTCAGGTCGAAGGCGGCGAGCAGCTCCTCGGCCCGGGCGTACGCCGCCGAGCGGGACAGCCCGAACGCACGACCCTGGCTGACCAGCTCGTCGCGGCCGCGCTGGACGTGGCCGGCCGCGTTGCCCGGGCCGACGTACCCGATGCTGCGCCGGACCTCGCGGCGCTCGCGCACCACGTCGTGGCCGGCGACCTGCGCGGTCCCGGAGGTGGGCTCGATCAGCGTGGTCAGCATCCGCAGCGTCGTGGACTTGCCGGCGCCGTTGGGGCCGAGGAAGGCGACGAGCTCGCCATGGCCGACCTCGAGGTCGAGTCCGCGGACGGCCTCGACCGTCCTCTTGTGGCGGGTGAAGTGCCGGGTGAGACCTGCGGTCCGGATGGCCGGCTGGTTGTCGGGTGTCGTGGTCATGAGCTTGACGTTAGAAGTCATTCAGGACAGTTCCTGACCGCAATCAGACCTAGTCTGAGAACCATGAACACCAGCGCCCGGATGCTCCGGCTGCTCTCCCTGCTGCAGACGCACCGCTACTGGCCCGGAGGCGAGCTCTCCGACCGGCTCGACGTCAGCCCGCGCACCCTGCGCCGTGACGTGGACCGCCTCCGCGAGCTCGGATACGTCGTCGACGCGGTCCGCGGCGTCGCCGGCGGCTACCAGCTGCGCGCCGGCGGCCAGCTGCCGCCGCTGCTGCTCGAGGACGAGGAGGCGGTCGCGATCGCGGTGAGCCTCCAGTCGTCGGCCGCGGGCGGCACTCCTGGAATGGAGGAGACCTCGGTCCAGGCACTGTCCAAGGTGATCTCGCTGATGCCGCCGCGGCTGCGCCGGCAGATGGACGCCCTGCGCTCGCAGACCGAGCGGCTGCCGTGGTCCGGCGGTCCGTCCCTCGACCCGACGCTGCTCTCCACCCTCGCCCAGGCCTGTCGCGACTCCGAGCCGATCCATTTCACATACACGGCAAGGGATTCCGAGCCCACCGACCGATGGGTCGAGCCGCACCGGATGGTGTCGATGGGCCGCCGCTGGTACCTCGTCGCCTACGACCGCAACCGCCAGGACTGGCGCTCCTTCCGCGTCGACCGGATCAGCGAGCCGCGCACCTCGGGCCAGAGCTTCCGCCCACGCCAGCTGCCGGCCGAGGACGCGCTCTCCTTCGTCCAGGCCGGCATCCGCCGGATGCCGCAGCGGTACGCCGTACGGGTCGTCCTCGACGCCGACCCGAAGGACGTCGCGGCCTTCGCCGGTCGCTGGGCCAGCGTGTCCGGCACGAAGGGGCGGACCGTGCTCGAGCTCAACGTGGACACCCTGGACTGGCCGATGTTCATGCTCGCGAACTTCGACGCCGACTTCGTCGTCGAGTCGCCGCCGGACCTGGTCGAGGCGGTCGCGCGGGCGGGTGCGCGGTTCGCCGGTGCCGGTGTGGGGCACTGAGTCCGCACCGGTCTCGTGAAGTGGGTCCACCCGGCCACGCGCTGGTGCACACTTGGGATGCGCGATACCGCAGGGGGTATCTGGCTCTGACGTTTCCGAGGAGGCCCATGGACACCGCACTCGGGTCCCTGGACTCACTCAAGGGCGTGCCGTTGCACCTGGCGCTGGACAACACCGGCGTCGGGCTGGTCGCCTGCGACGCGTCCGGGATGCTGACCCTCATCAGCCCGACGCTGCAAGAGCTGTTCGGCACGGGTTACGAGCCTTCCGAGCCGTTCCACGTGGAGCGGTTCCGGCTGTTCCTGCCCGACGGCGAGACGGCGCTCCCCACCGATCAGGTCCCGCTGGTGCGGGCCCGTCGCGGCGAGTTCGTCCGCGATGCCCTGGTCACGGCGCGCCTGTCCGACGGGACGCTGGCGCACCTCAAGTGCAACGCGGTGCCGCTGCTCGACGACCAGGGCTGCAACAACGGCGCGATCGTGCTGGTCCAGGACGTCACCGCCGAGACCCAGGCGTCGCTGCGCGCGGAGGCGCTGCAGAAGCGGCTGGTCGAGACGATCAACCACGAGTTCCGTACGCCGCTCGCGGCCCTGCTCGGCCACGTCGAGCTGATCCACGACCACCGGGAGCGTCTGCTCGACCTCGACCCGGAGCTGGTCGGCTGGCTGGACGCGATCGAGCGGTCCGGCTGGCGGATGCGCGACCTCGTCGAAGAGGTGGCGACGCTGGTCAACCGCGAAGAGCAGGAGAAGCCGGTCGACTGCCGGCCGCGCTCGGTCCGGGCCGGCTGACCGCCCTCACACCAGAGCCGGCTCCGGCTGCGCACCGACGGTCTCGACCTGCGGCCACTCCGCCGGCCGCGGCACCGACCGGACCGTGCGGCTCAGCGTCGGGATGAGTGCGACCAGGACCGACAGGCCGATCAGCACGGCCATGGCGGTCGGCCCGCCGAGGCCGGCGAGCAGCGCACCGCCGAGCACCGGGGCCAGCGGCATCGCACACCAGCTGAGCAGCTGACCGACCGACTGGGACCGGCCCACCAGCTCGGGCGGCGTGATCGACATCTTGTAGGAGCCGATGCCGGCGTTCCCGGCGGGGTTGAAGAAGACCCCCACGGAGAGCGAGAGCATCACCACAGCGGGGTGGTTCCAGAGCACCAGCGGCACCAGCAGCGGCACGAAGCTCCACGCGACCAGGACGGTGAGCCGGCCGGTCGCCACGCGGTTGATGATGCGCGGGGCGGCGAGCGCGCCGAGGATCCCGCAGACGCCGGCCGCGGTCGACACGAGACCGATCGACCAGGCCGGGTAGCCGGCCTGGATCAGCCGCAGGTCGGCGGCGACGAAGACCGCGTTGATGACCAGGTTGGAGCACATGCCCCAGACCAGGAGGGTTCGGAAGAACGGCCGGCTCCACTGGAAGTGAAACCCTTCCGCGACGTCCGCGCGGG
>JAWWPK010000187.1:0-25314 GCA_033854925.1 Nocardioidaceae bacterium
CGTGTTCACCCACCCAGTGTCAGGCTTGGAGTGCACTCGAAGTCAACACCCGGGAATCCCTACCAGGCGAAGCGTTCCTCGTGGAGCTGCCCGGGCGGCAGCCCGGCCTCGGCGAGCGCGGACCGCACGGCGGAGGCCATCCCGGGAGGGCCGCACATGAACACGTCACGCTGGGTCAGGTGCGGCACGAGTCGCTTCAGGGACCGACAGGACAGCTTGTCGGCGCCCTCGCCGAGCAGGTAGATCACCCTGGCTCCCCGTTGCTCGGCCAGCGTGTCGAGCTCTTCACGGAACACGAGGTCGTCGCGCCGGCGGGCGCGGTAGAGGAGCAGCAGGTCCTGGCCCGGGGCGAGCGGGATCGACTCGAACAGTGCGCGCAGTGGCGTGATGCCGACGCCACCCGCGACGAGCAGCACGTGTCGTCTGCTGCGCCGGGCGGCGGTCATCACGCCGTACGGGCCCTCCGGCACGACCCAGGTGCCGACGTCCACGTGCTGCAGCACGCCGCTGCCGTCACCCAGTGACTTCACGGTCAACCGCAGCCGGTCCGGAGTCGGCGCGGCGGACAGCGAGAACGGGTGCGCGGTCCGCCACGTGTCGGGAGTGAGGAAGCGCCAGCGGAAGAACTGTCCCGGCTCGGCGCGGAGCTCGTCGAGCTGCCTGCCACTGAGCACGATCGACACCACCCCGGGTGCCTCGGTCTCGACCTCGGCCACGCGGAGCCGGTGCCGCTGCGCGACTCTCAAGGGCTGGAGGACGCGGTAGCGGAGAACCAGACCGAACGTGTGGCAGTAGAGCAGCGCCCAGCCGACCTGGAGCGCGGGATGTCCGGCGAGATCGGGCCCGCCGAGCTGATGCATGAAGGAGAGCGCGATGGCGAGGTAGACCGACAGGTGCACTGCGTGCCAAGCCTCGTACGAAAGCCGGACGCGCACCGCGCGCACGGACGTCACTCCGATCCCGAGGAGGATGGCGGTACCGAGCGTGGTGGACAGCAGCCACGGCAGGCCCAGCACGTGCCACACCGTCGTCAGGATCGGCTCGTTCTGGTAGTCGGCCCACGCCTTGAGCGCGGCGACCACGTGGCCGGCGACCAGTAGCACCACCGCGCGCCCCGTACGGGCATGCCATCGTGCCAACCGGTCCGAGCCGACGCCGCGCTCGATCAGTGGCCAACGGGACATCAGAGTGATGAGGAGCAGCACCCCCGCGCCGGCGAGCATGCCGCAGACGTGGGCGAGCGTCGAGGCGGACCACACCTCCCCCGGGCCTCGGAAAGCCAGCCACACCGGCCAGGCCGCGACCAGGAGGCCGAGGCAGACGGTCACCATCGAGAACGCGGCGATCCTGAGCCGGCGGGGATCGGCCCGGTCGGCGATCCCCGCCGTGCGGGGGGCGGTCACCGACGTGAGTGCAGCGCCCCAGCCGCGGACGGGGCCGAGACGGGGGAGGACGGGGGAGCCAGCGCGCCGAGCCAGACACCGATCAGGGTGCACGTCGACACGACCACGATCGTGACCCGGTCCCAGGACTGGGCCTGGGGGCGCAGGGCTCGTCGGGCCAGCAAGGCCCAGTCGACGTCGACCGGTCGGCCACGGTGTCGCGGCGCCTCCACGGTGTCGCGCGCGGGCAGCCGGGTCCGCTCGCGGGCCCGCTCGGCCCGGACCCGCAGGCTGAGGGAGCAGGCGCGCCTGCCACCAGCTGGCGTGAGGGGGACCGCGAGTGCAGCGCGACCCTCTCCCGAGGAGGGCGACCCGAGTGGCCTGAGCAGCTCGGGACGGACGGACGCGGGGTCCTCGATCTCGAGTACCCAGGGCGCGGTCGTGGGCGAAGGTGGCATGGCGGCGTGGTCTCCTTGAGCGCCGTCCCCAGGCCCGGCGCGAACGACGATTCTCTTGGACGGATGGTGGTCCCGTGACCAGGACCGCCTCTTCGAGAGTACCCAGATTGCGGCTCATGCCGAGGGGAGATTGGTGTCAAATCCCGCTCAACAGAGCGGTTTTCGGGGCTTCGAGACTTCGTTGAGCAACTCCTGACAAAACCTTGATCAAGGGACCGTTAAGGAGTCGTCAGGAGCGGTCGAGCGCCGGCCGTTCCATCGACTCCGCGAGGAACGGCCCGCCGACGTGGGCGTTGTCCGCCGCGTCCTCGGGGCGGGCCTCGACCCGGTCCGCCCAGTCCTCGGAGTTGTCCTGCGGGTCGTAGCCCAGGGCGCGGCCCGGCGCGAGGTCCCACCAGCCGCGGGTGTTGTGCGAGATGCCGTAGAGGACCGCGAAGCCCGGCGCCGGTGTGGTCAGCGCGGCTTCGACCATCCGCACGGCGTCCGCGTGGGAGAGCCAGGTGGCAAGGCCCCGAACCGTGGTGGGCTCGGGCAGGAACGAGCCGATCCGGCAGCTCACGACGTCGAGCCCGTGCCGGTCGGCGTACAGGCTCATCAGGGACTCGGCCGCCGCCTTCGCAACGCCGTAGAACGTGTCCGGCCGGAGCCGGGTCTCGACCGGCAGCAGCCCGTCGGGCAGCCCGGCCCGCGGCGTGTGGCCGACCGCGTGGTTGGAGCCGCCGTAGACCAGGCGGCGTACGCCGTGCTCGACCATCGCGTCGAGCAGCGCCGCGGTGGTGACGACGTGCGAGGTCAGCGAGTCGGGCAACGAGAGCTCACCCGGGTTGCCGGCCATGTGCACCACGGCATCGAGGCTCGACTCGGCGAACTCGGCCTCGAACACGTCCGCGACCGCGTCGGGGTCGGCGCAGTCGGCGGTGTGCCAGGCACCGTCGATGCCGTCGGGCTGGGGCACCCGGTCGAGGCCGACCACCTCATGCCCCTGGTCGGACAGACCCGCGGAGAGGACTCGGCCGATTCTGCCGGCGGCGCCGGTGAGGAGTACTCGCACGGGAGGAGGCTAATCCGCCAACAGTTCCGGCTCGACGCCGTACCGCGCGGTGTAGGCGCGGAACCGGTCACGAACGTCGCCCTCGGTGAGGCCGAACCCGCCCACGTCGTAGGTGTGCGAGCCGAACTCCCGGCGCGGGTGCTCGACGAGGTATCGCTCGACCGCTGCGAACGCCCCGGCGCCGGGCTCGATGCCGAGGCCGTCGTAGAGCGCCGCCAGGCCGGCGAGGGGGTCGCGGGCCAGGTCGGCGTAGCCGACGTCGAGGATCGGGTGCTCCGGGCGGCGGGCGCGGAAGTCCTCGATCCGGCGCACCGACTCCTCGAGGGTGTCCTGCCAGTGCGCGGCGATGTAGGCGCGGTGGTCGGTGTCGGAGAACGTGCTCGACATGACCCGGATCAGGCTGCACACCGAGCCGACGAGCGCGACCGGGTCGCGGTGCAGCAGCACCAGCCGGGCGTCGGGATAGGTGTCGACCAGGGCGTCGAGGGCGAGCGCATGGTGCGGGCTCTTCAGCGTCCACCGGCCGCGGACGCCACCGCTCTGGAGGACCTGGAGCACCAGTCGGTGGTAGTCGTACGCCGGCGCGCTGTCGGCGGCCCGCCACCAGGCGCCGTACGACGGCACGTTGGCGATCGCCTCCCAGCTGATGCTCTGGAACGCCTGCCCCATCACCGCGATGCACTCGGTCGGGTCGGCGGCCGTCTCGTGGTGGACCGCACTGACCGCCGGGTTCAGCATCTCGAGCATGTCCACGCCGCCCTGGGCAGCGTCCACGCGCGGGCCGGTGCGTCGGTTCTCGGGCGTCGGCGGGGGAGCGGAGTCCTGCGACTCCCAGCCGAGCAGCGCCCGGTTGGCCGGGTCCTGGTCGAGGAGGTTCGAGAGGAAGGTGGTGCCGGCGCGGAACATGCCGATCACGACGACCGGTGCCTCGATCCGCTCGTCGCGCACCTCGGGGTGCTGGTTCGCCCAGTCGACGACCTTGAGCCGGTTCACCAGCGCGGCGGTCACCGCGGGCGGCAGCGCGACGGTGCCGAGCTCGTTGAGCTGTGCCTCGTGGTCGAGGCTGTCGACGTAGAGCTCGAGGCCCTGGCGGAAGCTCGGTACGTCGGCGTCCCCGAAGTCGTCCAGCCCGGTCTGCTCGACCGCGGCGGACACGATCTCGTCGACGTTCACCGGGCCAGCTCCACGACCGTGCGGCCCGAGGTACGTCGCGCAGCGTGGTCCTCGAGGGCGGCCCCGACCTGGTCGAGCGAGATCGTCCGGCCAACGACCGGGCGGATGCTGCCGGCCGCGACCAGCTCGAGCAGGTGCTCGTGGACGCGCTGGCCGACCTCGGGCGGGAAGCCGTTGATGCCGAACCGGCGGAAGTCGCGGGGCGTGTCGAGGTAGGCCAGCAGCACGCCCATGACCGTCATGTTGGCCATCGAGAGCTTGCGCAGCGCCCGGCCGGTCAGCCCCGACTCGGGGTCGTCGTTGAAGCCGACCGCCAGGTAGCGGCCGCCGAGCGCACCGCAGGTCCAGAGCGTCTCGGTCTGGTCGCCGCCGATCGGGTCGAAGATGACGTCCGCACCTCGGTCGCCCGTCTCGTCCATCACCACCTCGAAGACGTCCTCGGTCGTGTGGTCCACCGCGCGAGCCGCGCCGAGCACGGTGCACAGCGCCGTCTTCTCGGGGCCGCCGGCCACCGCGATGACGCGCGCCCCGGCCGCGACCGCGAGCTGGATCGCCGCCGTACCGACCGCACTGGCGCCGCCGCGGACCACCACGGTCTCGCCCTCCTGGAGCCCGGCCCGCTCGTGCAGGGCTAGGTGCGACACGTGGAAGGGCAGCGTGAGCGCCGCCGCCTCGACGTCGCTGAGCTCCGGCGGTGCCGCCCACCACGAGCCGGCCAGCGCATGGTCGGCGAGCCCGCCGAGCGACTGGGGCGTGACGCCGACGACCCGCCGGCCCACCCAGTCCCCGGCGCCCGGCCCGGCGGCGTCGACCGTGCCGCAGACGTCCATGCCGAGGGTGAACGGTGGCTGGGCCATGACGGCCGCCACGCCGCCGCGACAGCGGGCGATGTCACCGAAGTTGAGCGAGGCGGCGCTGACCGCCACCCGGACCTGGTCGGCGCCCGGTTCGGGCACCTCGACGTCCTGCACCTCGACCACGTCGGCCGGGTCGCCGTGCCGGACCACCCGTGCTGCTCTCACCGTGCCGCTCTCATCGGGCAGGACCGTACTAAGACCCCTCTTTAGGGTCAAGGGGTAGGCGCGGCGAGCATCCCCGACGCCATGGCGACCAGGTTGGCCGTGAACGCGTCGGTGTCGAGCTGAGCCCGGCCCTGGCCACGCTCGACGGCACGCGCCCGGTCGGCCACGGAGCGCAGCACGAAACCGGTCAGGAGCGACAGTCGCTCGGTCCGCAGCGGCCCGTCCATCGGCGGCATCCGGCGGGTCAGCAGGTCGTACACCGCGTAGCCACCGGTGCGGGCCAGCGCGGCGGCGACCTCCGGATCCATCGCCTCCTGGTCCGACTCGGCCAGCTCGGCGACGACGACCAGGTAGCAGCGGCCGCGCCAGCCGGTCTCGGCCAGCTCGACGGCCGGGCGCACGACGGCTTCGACGACCGGCGTGAGCAAGGTGTCGCGGGCCTGTTCGGCGGCCCGGAGCAGCTCGCCCTCGCGGTCGGCGAGGAACCCGGCGTACTGCTCCAGGACGGCCACCAGCACCCCCGCGCGAGAGCCGAAGTGGTAGTGGACGGCGCCTCGGTTGCGCTGCCCGGCGCGACGGGCGACCTCGAGCAGCGACGCGGTCTCCACGCCCTGCTCCGCGAAGACCCGGGTGGCGGCGTCGATGAGCCGCTGCCGGGTGTCCGTCACGGCGTGGTCAGCTTCGGGACCACCTGCGACAGCAGGGAGCCCATCCGCTCCGCGGCCGCCCGGCCGGTCTCGAGGACCTCCTCGTGGTTGAGCGGCTCGGTGCCGATGCCCGCGGCCAGGTTGGTGACCAGACTGATCCCGAGGACCTCCATGCCGGCCTCGCGGGCGGCGATCGCCTCGAGGGTGGTGCTCATGCCGACCAGCTGGCCGCCGAGGATGCCTGCCATCCGCACCTCGGCCGGGGTCTCGTAGTGCGGCCCGGGGAACTGGACGTAGACGCCCTCGTCGAGGCTCGGGTCCACCTCGCGGCAGAGGGCCCGCAACCGCGCGCTGTAGAGGTCGGTCAGGTCCACGAAGGTGGCACCCACGATCGGCGAGCGGCCGGTCAGGTTGAGGTGGTCGCTGATCAGCACCGGAGTGCCGGGCGTCCAGCTCTCCTTGAGCCCACCGCAGCCGTTGGTCAGCACGATGGTCCGGCAGCCCGCCTTCGCCGCCGTACGCACGCCGTGCACGACCGCCGCGACGCCCTTGCCCTCGTAGTAGTGGGTGCGGCTGAGGAAGACCAGGGCCCGCAGGTCGCCGACCCGCACCGAGCGGATCTTGCCGGAGTGGCCGGCCACCGCGGCGGCGCTGAAGCCGGGCACGTCGGTGGTGGCGATCTCGGCGACCGTCTCGCCGAGCATCTCGGCCGCCGGCAGCCACCCGGAGCCGAGCACCAGCGCCACGTCGTGCCGCTCGACCCCACTCAGTTCGGCGAGCTTCTCCGCGGCCTGGGCCGCGAGATCGTACGGCGATACGTCTGTCACCCGACGCACCCTAGGGCACCTAATCTGTCGTCATGCTCGATCACGTCGGCATCAACTGCTCAGACCTGCCTGCCGCGGCCGCCTTCTACGACAAGGTCCTGGGTGCCCTCGGCTTCACCCGGCTCATGGACTTCGGTGAGGCCATCGGCTACGGCACCGACAAGCCGGACTTCTGGCTCGGCCGCCAGCCCGCCGAGGGACCCGCGTCCGGTCCCAACCGCGAGATCCACGTCGCGTTCGTGGCCCAGGACGCCGCGGCGGTGCGGGCGTTCTTCGACGCCGCGAAGTCCCTGGGCGCGGAGGTGCTGCACGAGCCGCGGTTCTGGCCGGAGTACCACGAGGCCTACTACGGCGCGTTCGTGCGCGACCCCGACGGCAACAACATCGAGGCGGTGTGCCACACCGCGCAGCCGGGAGACGACCTGCCTTCGGCCTGAGCGGGCGTACCCTCCAGCGCATGCCGGAACAGGTCCGCGAACGCCAGGTCGAGGTCGCGGGCCACACGCTGATGGTGCGCGAGGCCGGTGACCTCGACGGCAAGCCGCTGATCTACTTCCATGGCACCCCGTCGAGCCGGCTGGAGCCGATGTTCGCCGACGCCCTTGCCGCGGAGCTGGGCATCCGGCTGGTCTCGTTCGACCGTCCCGGCTACGGCGAGTCGCAGCCGGTCCCGTTCAGCCTCGCGTCGATCGCTCGCGACACGGGGCTGGTCGCAGACGCGCTGGGCATCGACCGGTTCGCCACCAACGGCCAGTCGGGCGGCGGGCCGTTCTCGCTGGCGTGCGGCGCGGTGCTTGGCGCTCGAGTGACCCGGGTCGGGGTGACGTCCGGAGCGGGGCCGTTCCAGGAGGTGCCGGGGCAGCTCGACATCCTCGACGACAACGACCAGGCGGCGATGGCCCTGCTTCCGGACGAGGCTGCCGCGGCCGTTCAGTTCGGGGTCGGCTTCGAGCCGTTCCGCGCCCTCGGACGCGCCACCGATGCCGAGATCCTGGCCGGATTCAAGAAGATGAGCAGTCGGCGCGACGGGGAGGTCCTCGACCAGCCGGGCCCTGCTTCGGCCCTCGTCGCCGCCATGCGGGCCGCGCTGGTGCAGGGGACCAGTGGCGCCGGCTGGGACAACGTGGCCTGGTGCGGTCCCTGGGACTTCGACCTCGGCGCGATCGAGCAGCCGGTCTTCCTCTGGTACGGCGACGAGGACACGTTCGCGCCGGCGGTCCACGGCGAGTGGCTCGCTCAGAACCTGCCGACGGCCACGCTGGTGATGCGCGCCGGCGAGGGCCACATGGGGGTCATGGAGCACGCGCGCGAGGTCCTGGAGACGCTCACCGCGGACTGACGCCTTCAGAGCCCCGTCGACCGGCAGGGCCGGGCCCTGAGCGCGGCGACGTAGTCGGAGGGCGCGTCGGCGGCCTCGGCCGCCGAGGACAGCACGCCGAGGTACGACGCCGAGGGCAGCCCGCCCTCGTAGGCGTCCAGGACATAGGTCCAGACGAGCATCTCGCCGGTCAGGGTCGAGACCCGCACCTTGGTCTTGCGGTAGAGCCCGGAGTCGGCGGCCTCCCAGCCGTCGAGGTCGGCCTCGTCCTCCCGGGTGACGTCGTAGACCGCCACGAAGACCTGCTCGATCGGGTCCTCGACGATCGTCGACAGGGCACCGTCCCAGCCGAGGTCCTCGCCGCCGAAGGTCAGCCGCCACCCGGTCAGCCAGCCGGTGGTGGCCAGCGGGGAGTGCGGGCACCGCTCGCCCATGCGCGCGGGGTCCAGGTTGGTCCCGTAGGCGGCGTAGTGCGTCACAGCAGGAGGGTAGTGGCCGGATCGGCCCCGCTCCGGACACTAGGCTGGAGCGGTGAGCGATTCGACCCACTTCGATGTCCTGGTCCTCGGTGCCGGCCCCGGCGGGTACGTCGCCGCGATCCGCGCGGCGCAGCTCGGCAAGAGCGTCGGGATCGTCGAGGAGAAGTACTGGGGCGGGGTCTGCCTCAACGTCGGGTGCATCCCCTCCAAGGCGCTGCTCCGCAACGCCGAGATCGCGCACATCCTCACCCAGGAGAAGAAGACGTTCGGGATCGAGGGCGACGCCACGATGGCCTACGGCCCGGCCTTCCAGCGCAGCCGCGGCGTCGCCGACGCGAGCGCCAAGGGCGTCCACTACCTGATGAAGAAGAACAAGATCACCGAGATCGACGGCTGGGGGACGCTGACCGGACAGGTCGACGGGAAGCACGGCATCGCGGTGGACAAGGACGGCTCGACCTCCTCCTACACCGCCGACAACGTGATCATCGGCGCCGGTGCGAAGGTCCGGATGCTGCCCGGGATGTCGGTCAGCGACAACGTCGTCACCTACGAGGAGCAGATCCTCGACGAGAACCTCCCCGGGTCGATCATCATCGGTGGCTCCGGCGCGATCGGTGTCGAGTTCGCCTACGTGATGACCAACTTCGGTGTCGACGTGACCATCGTGGAGTTCCTCGACCGGATGGTCCCGACCGAGGACGCCGACGTCTCGAAGGAGCTGCTCCGCGCGTACAAGAAGCTCGGCGTGAAGGTGCTGCTCTCCACGAAGGTCGAGAACGTCGAGGACACCGGCAGCGGGGTCAAGGTCACGGTCAGCCCGGCCGACGGCGGCGACAGCCAGGTGCTCGAGGCGGACAAGCTGCTGGCAGCGTTCGGCTTCGCGCCCCGCGTCGAGGGCTACGGCCTCGACACGGCGGGCGTGGAGCTGACCGACCGGGGCGCGATCGGGGTCGACGCCCGCGGCCGCACCAACGTCAAGGGCATCTACGCGATCGGCGACGTCACCGGGAAGCTGATGCTCGCCCACACCGCGGAGGCGATGGGCATCATCGCGGCCGAGACCATCGCGGACGCCGAGACCATCGAGATCGACTTCGACATGATCCCGCGGGCGACGTTCTGCCAGCCGCAGATCGCGTCGTTCGGCTACTCCGAGGCGCAGGCCAAGGAGAAGGGGTACGACGTCAAGGTCGCGCAGTTCCCGTTCTCCGCCAACGGCAAGGCCCGCGGCATGGCCGAGACCGCCGGCTTCGTGAAGATCGTGGCCGACGCGGAGCACAACGAGTTCCTCGGCGCGCACCTGATCGGACCCGAGGTCACCGAGCTGCTGCCGGCGCTGACCCTTGCCCAGAAGTGGGACCTCACCGCCGACGAGGTGGCCCGCAACGTCTTCGCGCACCCGACGCTCTCGGAGGCGATGAAGGAAGCCGTCGAGGGCATCGCCGGCCACATGATCAACCTGTAGCGATGTCAGACCACGTCGTTGTCATCGGCGGCGGCCCGGGCGGCTACGAGGCGGCCCTGGTCGCCGCCCAGCTCGGCGCCGAGGTCACCGTCGTGGACACCGACGGGCTGGGCGGCTCAGCAGTGCTCACCGACTGCGTCCCCAGCAAGACCCTGATCGCGACCGCGGAGCTGATGACCGACGTCGCAGGCGCCAACGAGCTGGGCGTGATGATCGGGGAGGACGGCGTCCGGGTCGACCTGGCCCGGGTCAACCGGCGGGTCAAGGCGCTGGCCCAGGCGCAGAGCGAGGACATCGCGCAACGGTTGGAGAAGGAGGGGGTCCGGGTCGTGCAGGCGCGCGGCCGGCTCGACGGCCCCGCGCGAGTGCTGGCCGGCGACGAGACGCTCGAGGCGGACGCCGTCCTGGTCGCCACCGGCGCCGCGCCGCGCACGCTGCCCACCTGCCAGCCGGACGGCGAGCGGATCCTGACCTGGGAGCAGGTCTACGACCTCGCCGAGGTGCCGACCGAGCTGATCGTGGTCGGCTCCGGCGTGACTGGCGCGGAGTTCGCGTCCGGCTACCTGGCCCTCGGCGTGCCCGTCACCCTCGTCTCCAGCCGCGACCGGGTGCTGCCCGGCGAGGACGCCGACGCCGCCGAGGTGCTCGAAGAGGTGCTCACCCGCCGCGGCATGACCGTGCTCTCGCGCTCCCGGATGGAGTCGGTGACCCGCTCCGGTGACGTGGTGACTGTGACGCTCACCGACGGCCGCACGGTCGAGGGATCGCACTGCATCCTCGCCCTCGGCTCGGTCCCCAACACCGGCGACCTCGGCCTCGAGGAGGCCGGCGTGATCCTCACCGACGGCGGCTTCGTCAACGTGGACCGGGTATCGCGCACCTCCGCCCGCGGGGTGTACGCCGCCGGCGACTGCACCGGCGTACTCATGCTGGCCTCGGTGGCCGCGATGCAGGGCCGGATCGCGATGTGGCACTTCCTCGGCGACGCGGTCACCCCCCTCGACCTGAAGAAGGTCTCCTCCAACGTCTTCACCGCCCCCGAGATCGCGACGGTGGGCTGGTCGCAGCAGGCCATCGACGCCGGCGAGATCGAGGCCGATGCGTTCACCCTCCCGCTCTCGGGCAACGCCCGCGCCAAGATGCAGGGTGTCCACGACGGCTTCGTGAAGCTGTTCTGCCGGCCGGGCACCGGGATCGTCGTCGGTGGCGTCATCGTCGGTCCGCGGGCCAGCGAGCTGATCCACCCCGTGTCGATCGCCGTCGCGGAGTCGCTCACGGCCGACCAGCTGGCGCAGACGTTCACCGTCTACCCGTCCATGTCGGGCTCGGTCGCCGAGGCGGCCCGGAGGCTGCACCGCTTCCGGGCCTGACATCGGAGGGTGCTTCGAGCGCCAGATGCGCTCGAGGGGCCTAGCATCAACAGGTGGTCACGCCGCCCCAGGAGATCAGGTTCTGCGAGGCGCCCGACGGTGTCCGCATTGCCTACGCGGTCTCCGGGGCCGGCCCGCCGATGCTGGTCTCGACCTGCTGGCTGAGCCACCTCCAGCACGACTGGAAGAGCCCGGTGTGGCGACACTTTCTCGAAGAGATCGGGCAGTTCGTCACCATCGTCCGGTACGACGAGCGCGGCTACGGACTGTCCGACTGGGACGTGACCGACCACGGCCTCGAGGCCCGCATCGGCGACCTCGAGGCCGTGGCGAACCACGCCGGCCTCGACCGGTTCGCGCTGATGGGGATGGCCCAGGGCGGCCCGCCGTCGATCGCCTACGCACACCGGCACCCGGAGCGGGTGACCCGGCTGCTCTTCTACGGCAGCTACGCGGGCTCCCGCCTCGACGCACCGCAGAGGGCGGCGGAGATCGAGGCGTTCGCCCAGCTGATCAATGTCGGCTGGGGTCGCAAGGAGCACACCTTCCGGCGGGTGTTCACCTCGATGATGATCCCCGGCGCCAGCGAGGAGCAGATGCGCTGGCTCGACGAGCTCCAGCGCGTGGCCGCCTCGGCCGACACCGCGTCGAGTGCGTTGCGTCAGCGGTCGCAGGCCAACTGCGAGGCCCTGCTGCCGGAGCTCGACGTACCGACCCTGGTGCTGCACTCGGTCCGCGACCAGATGAACGACTTCGAGGACGGCGGCCGGCTCCTGGCCACCCGCATCCCGCGGGCGCGGCTGGTGCCGCTCGACAGCGACAACCACATCCTGCTCGGCGACGAGCCGGCCTGGCTCGTCTTCGTGGACGAGGTGCGCCGCTTCATGGCAGCCGATGGTGTCAACGAGCCGGCCACGGGTCTGTCGCCGCGCGAGAGCGAGGTCCTGGAGCTGGTCGCCGCCGGCCGGGCGAACGACGAGATCGCGGCCGAGCTGCACCTCAGCGTCCGCACCGTCGAGCGGCACCTGCACAACATCTACGGCAAGCTCGGAGTGCGCGGACCATCGGCGCGGACGGCGGCGGTGGCCAGGGTGGCGGCACGTACGTAGGCCGCCTCGCCGCGGCGCAGAAGATGCGTGTCCGCACCGATGCGGGCCGGATGCCGCCGCTCCTAGTTTCAAAGCCATGACCCAGACGCAGACCCAGACCCAGATCGATGACACCGCCCTGAAGGCCAAGCACCGCGCCATGTGGTCGATGGGGGACTACCCCGCCGTCGCCACTGAGGTGATCGCCCCGCTCGGACCGATCCTCGTGGCCGCCGCCGAGGTCGCGCCCGGTGACCACGTCCTCGACGTCGGCGCCGGCTCCGGGAATGCCGCCATCCCCGCCGCCCTCATCGGCGCCGACGTGGTGGCCAGCGACCTCACCCCCGACCTGCTCGAGACCGGCCGACAGGATGCCGCCCGCCGCGGCGCCCAGCTGCGCTGGGAGGAGGCCGACGCCGAGGCACTGCCGTACGGCGATGCGTCGTTCGACGTCGTGCTCTCGTGTGTGGGCGTGATGTTCGCCCCGCACCACCAGCGGAGCGCCGACGAGCTGGTGCGCGTGCTCCGGCCCGGCGGTCGCCTGGGCCTGCTCAGCTGGACGCCGTCGGGGTTCATCGGGCAGATGTTCGCCACCATGAAGCCCTACGCGCCGCCGCCGCCCCCCGGGGCCCAGCCGCCGCCCCTCTGGGGCGACGAGGCCCACGTCCGCAGCCTCCTCGGCGACCGCGTGACCGACGTGGCGGCCGAGACGGCCACGCTCCCCGTGCCGCTGTTCCCGGACGGGGCGACGTTCCGGGACTTCTTCAAGCGCACCTACGGACCGACCATCGCCGTCTACCGGTCCCTCGCCGCCGACCCGGCCCGCACCGCCGAGCTCGACGAGGCCCTCGCGGCCCACGGCGACCGCTACGTCAGCGACGGCGCGATGGAGTGGGAGTACCTGCTGTTCACCGCCCGGCGCGCCTGACGGGCGGCGGTGGGCGGCGCTGGGCGGCGCTGGCTTGTGCGCGCCGCCTACCCTCGGAACCCATGACGTCTCGCCTGTTCGTGCTCGGCCTGGGAGTCGTGGCGTGGTCCGCCCTCGTGGTGTCTCCCCTGCCGGCCGCCGCCGAGGAGGTCCCGGGCGCCAGTGCCTACACGGTCACGGGCTATGGCTACGGCCACGGCCACGGCCTGTCGCAGTACGGCGCCCAGGGCGCCGCCAACCAGGGCCTCTCGTGGAAGCAGATCGTCGGCTTCTACTACCCCGGGACTCGCCTCGGCCGTGCCCGCGGCACCATCAAGGTGCTCATCACCGCCGACAAGAAGGACGTCATGGTCGACGCCCAGGACGGACTCCGGCTCACCCGGCTGACCGGGCGCAAGAACTTCAACCTGGCGAAGGTCCGGCCGAAGGCGACGCGCTGGCGGATCATGCCTCGGGGCTCGAGGAGCGTGGTGTCCTACCGCGCTCCCGGCCGCGGCGGCTGGCAGAAGTGGACGACGTTCCCGGGCGCCGCCGAGTTCTCGGCCGGCAACAAGCCGCTGACCCTCCGGCTGCCGAAGCACGGGACCGCCGAGTACCGCGGCGCGCTCCGGTCGGTCGAGAAGCACACGGTCAACGTGCTGCCGCTCGACCGCTACGTGCAGGGCGTCGTGCCGCGCGAGGTTCCGGCGGAGTGGCCGGCCCAGGCGGTCCGCGCCCAGGCCGTGGCGGCCCGCACCTATGCCGCATTCGAGCGCGATGCTGCGACGTCGTACTACGACATCTGCGACACCGAGTCGTGCCAGGTCTACGGCGGCGTGGCCGACGAGCACCCCGCGTCCGACGCGGCGGTGCAGGCGACGCACGGCCGGGTCGTGGTCTACCGGGGCAAGCCGGCCTTCACCCAGTTCTCTTCGAGCGACGGCGGCTACAGCGCGGCCGGCTCGCAGCCCTACCTGGTGGCGCAGCCCGACCCCTACGAAGCGTCCTCCGACAACCCCAACGACCCCTGGACCACCACCCTCACCCGCGCCCAGATCGAGAAGGCCTGGCCCGCGGTCGGCACCCTCGCGAACCTGTCCTTCAGCCGGGACGGGCTGGGGGCCCAGTTCGGCGGGCGGGTCACGTCGGTGACCCTCACCGGCACCCAGGGCCAGCTCGTGCAGGTCTCGGGCGACGACTTCCGGTCCCTGCTCGGGCTGAAGTCGACGTGGCTGAAGCTCGACGTGGCGACCCCGCGGCAGCTGCTGAAGCAGCTGGTGGGCTGGGGCTAGGAGCTTTCCTCAGCGAGGACCAGCACCAGGTCGCCACCGTCGACGGCCTGGGTGCCGGAGATCGACAGCCGCTCGACCGTTCCGTCGACGGGTGCGGTGATCGAGGCCTCCATCTTCATCGCCTCGATCGTGGCGACGACGTCGCCCGCGCTGACCTTGTCGCCCTCGCCCACGACCGTGGTCACCACGCCCTGGAACGGCGCGGCCACGTGGCCCGGCTTGCCGGGGTCGGCCTTCTCGGCGGCGGCCACCTCGGAGGCGACGGCGCGGTCGCGGACACTGATCGGCCGTAGCTGGCCGTTGATCGTCGCCATCACGCTGCGGTAGCCGCGCTCGTCGGGCTCACTGATCGCCTGCAGCCCGAGGATGATCGTCTTGCCCTCCTCGAGGGTGACCTCGTGCTCCTCGCCGTAGCGCAGCCCGTAGAGGTAGTCGATCGTGGACAGCACCGAGACATCGCCGAAGGTCTCGCGGGCCTCGAGGAAGTCGCGGGTCGGGCCGGGGAACAGCAGCTCGTTGAGCGTCTCTCGTCTGGTCCTGCTGCTGCCCTCGCGCAGGGCCTCGGACTGGTCGTCGGTCAGCTCGTTGGCCGGCGGCGTCCAGCTGCGACCCTCGAGCGCCTTGGTGCGGAACGGCTCCGGCCAGCCGCCGGGCGGGTCGCCGAGCTCGCCGTTGAGGAAGCCGATCACCGAGTCCGGGATGTCGAACTTCGCCGGGTTCGCGGCGAACTCGGCAGGGTCCGCGCCGAGCCCGACCAGCGCCAGCGCGAGGTCGCCGACCACCTTGGACGACGGGGTCACCTTGGGGATGTGGCCGAGGATGTCGTTCGCCGCGGCGTACATGTCCTCGACCTGCTCGAACTTCTCGCCCAGCCCGAGCGCGATCGCCTGCTGGCGCAGGTTGGACAGCTGGCCACCCGGGATCTCGTGGCGGTAGACCCGGCCCGTGGGCGCGGGCAGTCCGGACTCGAACGGCGCATAGACCCGGCGGACCGCCTCCCAGTACGGCTCCATCGCGTTCACCGCCGCCAGCGACAGGCCGGTCTCGCGCTCGGAGTGGTCGGTCGCGGAGACCAGTGCGGACAGGGCCGGCTGCGACGTCGTCCCGGCCATCGAGGCGGCTGCCGCGTCCACCGCGTCGACACCGGCGTCGATGGCGGCGAGCAGGGTGCCGAGCTGGCCACCGGCGGTGTCGTGGGTGTGCAGGTGCACCGGCAGGTCGAACCGCTCGCGGAGTGCGGTGACCAGGGTGCGCGCGGCCGGCGCACGCAGCAGCCCGGCCATGTCCTTGATCGCCAGCACGTGCGCGCCGGCGTCGACGATCCGCTCGGCCAGCCGCAGGTAGTAGTCGAGCGTGTAGAGCTTCTCCTCGGGGCTGGAGAGGTCGCCGGTGTAGCAGAGCGCCACCTCGGCCACCGTCGTCCCGGTCTCGTGGACCGCCTCGATCGCGGGCCGCATCTGCTCGACATCGTTGAGGGCGTCGAAGATGCGGAACACGTCGAGCCCGGACTCGGCCGCCTCCTTCACGAACGCGGTGGCCACCTCGGTGGGGTACGGCGTGTAGCCGACCGTGTTCCGGCCGCGCAGCAGCATCTGCAGGCAGACGTTCGGCACCGCCTGGCGCAGTGCCGCGAGCCGCTCCCACGGGTCCTCTGACAGGAAGCGGAGCGCCACGTCGTACGTCGCCCCGCCCCAGCACTCGAGTGACCAGAGCTGTGGGGTGCTGCGCGCCAGGTGGCCCGCGACGGCGAGCAGGTCCTTGCTGCGCACCCGGGTCGCGAGCAGCGACTGGTGGGCGTCGCGGAACGTGGTGTCGGTGACCGCGACCTCGTTCTGCTCGCGCAGCCGGCGCGCGAACGCCTCCGGGCCGAGCTGGAGGAGCAGCTGCCGGGTGCCGTCCGGAGCGGGTACGTCGAGGGCGAGATCGGGCAGCTTGCTGACCGGGTCGAGGGTCACCGGTGCGGCGCCGTGCGGCTGGTTCACGGTCACGTCGGCGAGGTAGGTCATCAGCTTGGTGCCGCGGTCGCCGCTGGCCCGGGCCTTGAGCAGCTGCGGGTGGGTCTCGATGAAGCTCGTGGTGATCCGGCCGGCGCGGAAGTCGGGGTCGTCGAGCACCGCCTGCAGGAACGCGATGTTGGTCGTCACGCCCCGGATCCGGAACTCGGCCACCGCGCGCCGCGCCTTGGCGACCGCGTCCTCGAAGGTGCGGCCCCGGCAGGTGAGCTTGGAGAGCATCGAGTCGAAGTGCGCGGAGATCTCGGCGCCGGTGTACGTCGTACCGCCGTCGAGGCGCACGCCGCCACCGCCGGGGGAGCGGTAGGTGGTGATCACGCCCGTGTCGGGGCGGAAGTTGTTCGCCGGGTCCTCGGTGGTGATCCGGCACTGCAGCGCGGCGCCGCGGACGGTGATGCCCTCCTGGCTGAGCCCGAGGTCCGCCAGGGTCTCGCCGGACGCGATCCGGAGCTGGGCCTGGACCAGGTCGACGTCGGTGATCTCCTCGGTGACCGTGTGCTCGACCTGGATCCGGGGGTTCATCTCGATGAAGACGTAGTTGCCCTTCGGGTCGAGCAGGAACTCGACGGTGCCGGCGTTGCGGTAGCCGATCTCGGTCGCGAACCGGACGGCGTCCGCGCACATCCGCGACCTGAGCTCCGGGTCGAGGTGCGGTGCAGGGGCGATCTCGACGACCTTCTGGTGCCGGCGCTGCACCGAGCAGTCGCGCTCGAAGAGATGGATCACGTGCCCCTCGCCGTCGGCGAGGATCTGCACCTCGATGTGGCGTGGCTCCACCACAGCCTGCTCGATGAAGACCTCCCTGTCGCCGAACGCGCCCTCGGCCTCACGCATGCAGGTCTCGACCGCGTCGCGCAGGTCCGCAGGGTCGTCGACCCTGCGCATGCCGCGGCCGCCGCCGCCCGCGACCGCCTTCACGAACAGCGGGTACGGCAGCTCCTTCGCCGCCTCGACCAGGGTGTCCGGGTCGGTGCTCGGCTCGACGCTGGCCAGGGTCGGTACGCCGGCCGCTCGGGCCGCGGCGATGGCGCGCGCCTTGTTGCCGGTCAGGGTGAGCACGTCGCTGGTCGGCCCGATGAAGGTGATCCCGGCGTTCGCACACGCCTCGGCCAGCGCCGGGTTCTCGCTCAGGAAGCCGTAGCCGGGGTAGACGGCGTCCGCGCCGGCCCGCACCGCCACCGCGACGATCGCGTCGGGGTCGAGGTAGGCGCGCACCGGGTGGCCGCGCTCGCCGATCTCGTAGGCCTCGTCCGCCTTGAGCCGGTGCTCGGACCACCTGTCCTCGTGCGGGAAGATCGCCACCGTCCGCGCGCCGACCTCGTAGGCAGCCCGGAACGCCCGGATCGCGATCTCGCCGCGGTTGGCGACGAGCACCTTCGAGAACATGCGCGCCAACCTACAAGTGGGCCCGACCGGTCAGTCGCCCGGAACGGGGACCGAGACGGGTGGCGCCGAGGGCCGCGTCGGTGCGAGGAACTGAGCCTCGAGAGACGCGGGGTCCAGGGGGCGGGCCATGAGGAAGCCCTGGGCCTGGTCGACGTTGGCGAGCCGGAGGATGTCCATCTCGTCGGTGGTCTCCACGCCTTCGGCGAGGGTGGACAGCCCCAGGTCCTTCCCGAGCTGCACCAGGGTGTCGATGAGGGCTCGCGACTCGGGCGACGAGGTGACCGCACTCGTGAACGCGCGGTCGATCTTGAGGCAGTCGACCGGGAACTGGCGCAGGTAGGCCAGCGAGGAGTAGCCCGTCCCGAAGTCGTCGACCGCGACCCGCACGCCCAGCTCCTTGATGTCCCGGAGCCGCTCGGCAGTGGCCTCGACGTTGTGCATCAGGGCGGTCTCGGTGACCTCGATGATCAGGTGGGTCGGGCTCAGGCCACTGGTCCGGAGGGCGTCTCGGACGTCGGTCGTGAGGCTGTCGTCGTCCAGCTGGCGGCCGGAGACGTTGACGGAGACGTCGAGGGTGTCGCCGCGCGCGTGCCACGTGGCCATCTGCTGACAGGCCTCCTGCAGGACCCAGCGACCGACCTCGCGGATGTGTCCGGTCTGCTCGAGGATCGGGATGAACTCGTCGGGCCTGATCAGGCCGCGGGTGGGGTGATCCCAGCGGAGCAGCGCCTCGACGCCCACGACGGCGAGGTCAGCGAGGTCGTAGATCGGCTGGTAGACCAACCGGTACTGGTTGCCGGCCAAGGCGGACCGCAGGTCGAACTCCAGGTCGGTGCGGCGACTGATGTCGGTCTGCATCTGCGGATCGAAGGTCTCGTAGCGGTTCTTGCCGGACGTCTTGGCCTGGTAGAGGGCGATGTCGGCATCCCGCAGCAGCTGGCCGGCGGTGTCGCGGTCGCCGGTGGCGATACCGATGCTGAGGTTCACGGTCAACGGTGTCGACGCGTCGTCGAGCTCGAAGGGCTGACGCATCACGTCGAGGAGTCGCTGGGCGACGAGCTCCGGGGCAACGTCCGGGGAGCTGCCGTCGACCAGGACCACGAACTCGTCGCCGCCCATCCGGCCGATGGTGTCCCCGCCGCGCAGGGCGCTCGACAGCCGGGACGAGACCGCGTCCAGCAGCCGGTCGCCCGCTCCATGCCCGAGGGTGTCGTTGACGTTCTTGAAGTCGTCGAGGTCCAGGAAGAGCACTGCGCCGGCTGCGTCGAGGCGGCGATCCCGGGCCAGCATCTGCTCGATGCGGTCCATCACGAGTGCGCGGTTCGGCAGTCCGGTCAACGGGTCGTGCAGCGCCTGGTGGTGCAGCTGGCTGGTTCGCTGGACGAGCTGCCGTCGAGCTCGCTCGCGGCCGGTGCCCAGCACGAACATCAGGAGGCCGAGCAGGAGGCTCAGAGCGATGCCTCCGAGCAACCAGGTGAGCGCGACACCGTGGGTGATGCCGGTGGCCTCGACGGGACCGAAGGTCCGCACGGTCCACCCGTTGTGCAGGTCGATCGTCGTCGAGTCGGCGTGCGGCGGAGTCTTTCCGCTGGTGAACAGCACGTCCGAGATGCCCACCTGGTAGCGCAGCTCCACCGACATGCGCGTGTGGTCCCGCAGGGCGCGGTCGAGCAGGACCGTCGGGTCCAGCTGGGTGACGACCAGGCCGGCGAACGCCGCTTGCCGGGCCTCGACGGTCGTCGGCACCACCCCCCCGGCGTACATCGGGGTCTGGATGGCCAGCCACGTCTGCCCGTCGGAGGGGTAGGGGAGGTAGGCGCCCCGACCGGAGTCACGAGCGGACAGGAGGACGAGCCTGACCAGCGGGTCGGCGCAGTAGTCGTAGCCCGAGGGCAGCGCGTTCGGCTGCGGGCGGATGGAGATGGCGGCGGCGATCAGGCAGTAGAACGGCCGGGTGCCCTCCGGCACCACCGTGAAGGTCCCGCCCGGGGCCACTGGACCCTGGGGATCGGCAGCCGCCCGGGCCGCGAACCCGGGCAGGTCGGCATCGTTGACCATCTCCAGGACCGCGAGGCCGGTCATCTCCGGGTAGCGCTGGGACACCCGCGCGGCGGTCGACCAGCGAACGAGCTCTGTCTGCGACAGCTTCGGATCGGTGAGCAGTCCGCCCGCATCGACCACGAGATCGTCATCGTGCTGGATCGCCAGCTCCAACGTCGAGGCGACGTTGGCCGACGAGGCCTCGAACGACTCGTGTGCCCGGTCGCCCTCGGAACGCCCCTCGGCACCCGCTTCGAGCACGGAGCCCACGCCGCCGGCGACGACCAGCGCGACCGTGGCGGCCGCCCAGGCGAGGTGCCGACGCGAGCGTCCGCCCCCGTCGGGTGAGTCGCCGGCCGCCCCGTTCATGCCTGCTCCCACCGCCGAGATCGAACCGCCACGAACATGGCGGTCTGTAGTCAGACCGGCGTAGAAGCCACATCCCCAAGGTGCCACACATGGACGGCCATCGTCGGGTTATCCGAAGGTGGGCTGTGAGGGGTCTGGTCGGGCCCTCAGGCGGCGATCCGCTCGCGCACCTCGACCCGCTCGGCGGGGATCGGCGGGCGCAGCGCGCGGACGGCGGTGAGCACCGTGGTGGCGACCACGCCGGTGAAGCCGACGAGGGCGAAGAGTGCGATGACGGCGACCCCAGCCCAGCTCACGAACTCGACCATGGGGTCAGGCTAGGCACCTCAATCCGCCCTCCGCAGGAGAATCGCCGAACTCGATGTGCGACTCCTACCCGCGGAACTGGGCGACCAGCTCCGGCAGCGCCTCGTGGGCGACCCGGACCGCCTCGTCCTCGGGTACGTCGAGAACGTGCACGGCCTGGTTGCCGCCCGCCATGGTGGCGACCAGCGTGGTGAGGCCGACCCGCCGCTGGAACCAGGTGGCGCGGAGGTTCCAGCCGATGACGTGGTCGACCTCGAGGATCCGGCGCCGGCGTACGACGGAGCCCGAGCGCGCGACCAGGTAGCCGTCGACCAGGGCGTGGCCGAGCGAGCGGGTCCGGTCCCAGGCGAGCAGACCCGCGACCGGAACGGCGAGCAGGCCGACCAGCAGCCACGACGGGGCACCGATCAGCACCGTGACGACGCAGGCCGCCGCGACGGCGAGCGCGGGCAGCAACGCCCGGGTCCAGCGCCGGCGAGCGGCCCGGGGGCCGTGCCCGGCCAGGGACGCGACGACCGGGCGCTTCGTGTCGAGGACCTCGCCGGCCACCCGCTCGACGACCCGGCGCGGCGCGGGCGGCACCAGGGTGGAGCTGCCCTGCTGGCTCCTGGAGAGGCCGGTGACGATCGCGGAGAGCCGGGCTCCGCTCGCCAGGCGGAGCCCGAGCGGCTCGGAGAGGTTCACGCCCGCGACCCGGTCGTCGTCGACGGTGGTCTCGCGGGTGGTGAACAGGCCGCGGGTCAGGTGCCAGGTCGCGGCGCCCCGGTTGCGGGTGAGCCGGAACCCCCAGTTCGTGACGGCGTACCCGCCGATCGAGAGGAGCGAGACCACCACCAGTGCGGCGAGCACGAGCAGCGGGACGAGCACGGCGAGGGAGACACCCGGCACGTCCACGTTCTGCGGGTCGAACCGCTCCCAGAAGCCGACCGACTGGAGCAGCTGGCTGGCGGCACCGAGCGCGGCGGCGCCGATGACGACGCCGCTCCCGGTCAGCGGCGCGAACCACAGCCAGGCCGGGTCGAAGGTCACCACGTCGCTGTCGGGCGCCTCCGCGGTGGCCAGGTCGTCGTCCGCCGCCGAGCTCTGCAGCAGCTCGACCCGCAGGGCCCGGGCTCGGTCAAGCGGCAGCCCGTCGAGGTCGATCCGGTCCTCGTCGCTGGTCGAGGCGGTGCCGGTCCCGATCCGCACCTTCGTGAGCCCGAGCAGCCGGTGGATCGGTGACGAGGTCAGGTCGACCGTGCGGACCCGGTCGAGCGGGGTCGAGAGCACGTGCCGGTTGAGCAGCCCGCGCTTCAGCTCGATCCGGCCGCCGCTGATCCGGAAGCTGGTGGTCAGGTAGCGCATCAGGCCCAGCGCGACCGGGATCCCGACACCGAGCAGCTGCCACTGCTCGCCGCCGGCGGCGGTGCTGCCGAGCACCACGACCACGATGACGGGGAGGAACCGCAGCACCTCCCGGATCGGGTGCACCAGCAGCATCCGCGGGTCCAGCCGCTGCCACTCGGCGTCCCGCCGCATCTCCGACTGGACGGCTTCGGTCACGTAGCGTCGCCCTCCACGGCGTCCGCCCTGGTCGTGAGCTCGTCCACCAGCCGCCGCGCGACGTCCTTGTCGAGCCCCGCGATCCCGAGTGCGCCGGCCGCCGAGGCGGTGGTCACGGTGACGGTCGCGAGCCGGAAGAGCCGGGAGATCGCGCCCTCGACGTGGTCGACGGTCTGGATCCGCGACATGGGGGCGATCCGGCGCTCGCGCGCCCACCAGCCGGTCTGGGTGTAGACCGCCGTGTCGGTGACCTCCCAGCGATGCACCCGGTAGCGCCAGGTGGGCACGATGGCGACGTACGACGCCAGAGCCAGCGCCCACAGCAGCCACGCCCACCAGGGCAGGTCGAAGGCGTCGACCGGACCGGTGAGCACGATGAGCCCGATGGTCGGGATCGCGGCCTGCACCGCGGCCTCGGCCGTCCACATCAGCCGGGCGCGCGGGCTGACCCTCTGGCTCGGCTGGCGGAGGGAAGCGGCCGAGTCCATGGACGAGAGGGTACGAGACCGGCCCATGCCTGAGCCCACGCAGCGAGCTCGTTCCTCAACCCGCTGCAGCTCACTTGATCTCGCAGATCACCGCGCCGTTGGTGACCGTCGCGCCGACCTCGGCCTGCAGCCCGGTCACGGTGCCAGCCTTGTGGGCCTTGAGCGGCTGCTCCATCTTCATCGCCTCGATGACCACCACGGTGTCGCCTTCGGCGACCTCCTGGCCCTCCTCGACGACCACCTTGACGATGGTGCCCTGCATCGGTGACGTGACCGCGTCACCGCTCGCCGTCGAGCCGGCCTTCTTGCCGGCCGCCCGCTTCGGCTTCTTGGCACCGCCGCCGCCGGCCGAGATCGAGCCGAGCCCGCCGGGGAGGACGACCTCGAGGCGCTTGCCGCCGACCTCGACCACGACCGTCTGCCGCTCCGCGGGTTCATCGGCCTCGGCCGTGTCTCCGGCGTAGGGCTCGATCTGGTTGTCGAAGTCGGTCTCGATCCAGGTCGTGTAGACCTCGAACCTCTCGCCGTCGCCGATGAACGCCGGGTCGGACACCACCGCACGGTGGAACGGGATCACCGTGGGCATGCCCTCGACCACGAACTCGTCGAGGGCGCGGCGCGAGCGTTCGAGCGCCTGGGTGCGGTCGCGGCCCGTGACGATCAGCTTGGCGATGAGGGAGTCGAACGAGCCTGGGATGGTCTCGCCGGTCTCGTAGCCACCGTCGAGGCGGACTCCGGGGCCGCTGGGCGGGCTCCAGGCCGAGAGGGTTCCGGGCGCCGGCATGAAGTTCCGGCCGCCGTCCTCGGCGTTGATGCGGAACTCGATCGAGTGGCCGCGCACCTCCGGGTCGTCGTACCCGAGCTCCTCGCCGGCCGCGATGCGGAACATCTCGCGGACCAGGTCGATCCCGGTGACCTCCTCGGACACGCAGTGCTCGACCTGGAGACGGGTGTTCACCTCCAGGAAGGAGATGGTGCCGTCCTTGGCGACCAGGAACTCGCAGGTGCCGGCGCCGACGTAGCCCGCCTCGCGCAGGATCGCCTTCGACGACTCGTAGAGGCGGGTCGTCTGGTCGTCGCTGAGGAACGGCGCGGGTGCCTCCTCGACCAGTTTCTGGTGCCGGCGCTGCAGCGAGCAGTCGCGGGTCGAGATCACGACGACGTTGCCGTGCTGGTCGGCGAGGCACTGGGTCTCGACGTGCCGCGGCTGGTCGAGGAACTTCTCGACGAAGCACTCGCCGCGGCCGAACGCCGACACCGCCTCGCGCACCGCCGACTCGTAGGCGTCCGCGACCTCGCTCATCTCGCGCGCGACCTTGAGGCCGCGGCCGCCGCCGCCGAACGCGGCCTTGATCGCGATCGGCAGGCCGAACTCCTCGGCGAACTTGACCGCCTCGTCGGCGTCGTTCAGCGGGTCCTTGGTGCCGGGCGCCAGCGGGGCGCCGACCTTCTCGGCGATGTGGCGGGCCTTGACCTTGTCGCCGAGGTTCTCGATCGCCTCCGGCGGCGGCCCGATCCAGGTCAGCCCGGCGTCGATCACCGCCCGGGCGAAGTCTGCGTTCTCCGCGAGGAAGCCATAGCCCGGGTGCACGGAGTCGGCGCCCGCCTTCTCCGCGACGGCGATGATCTTCGCGATGTCGAGGTAGGAGTCGCCGGGCGTCGAACCGCCCAGGGCGTGCGCCTCGTCGGCCAGCCGGACGAACAGCGCGTCGCGGTCGGGGTCGGCGTAGACCGCGACGCTGCCGATCCCGGCGTCCTTGCAGGCCCGGATCACGCGCACCGCGATCTCACCGCGGTTTGCGATCAGGACCTTCTGCAACGGGGAGGTCTCAGCCACCCGCGCAGGTTATCGCGGAGCCCGTGCTTGACCTCCACCGCGGTTGAGGTCCTAGCGTCGTCGACGTGGAGACCCTGAAGATCGCGGTGCTCGGCACCGGACCCGTCGGCCGCGCCGTCGCCGGGAGGCTGGCCGAGCTGGGCCACGAGGTCACGATCGGCACCCGTGACGCCGCCGGCACTGCCGGCCGCGAGGAGTACGCCGCGTGGGCGGCCGACCACTCCGGCGTACGGCTCGCGACCTTCGCCGACGCGGCCGCGAGCGCCGACCTGGTCGTGAACGCCTCCGGCGGTGACGTCGCGCTCGAGATCCTGGAGACCGCCGGCACCGAGAACCTGGCCGGCAAGGTGCTGCTCGACATCTCCAACCCGCTCGACCACTCCCACGGCTTCCCGCCGCAGTTGTTCGTCAAGGACGACGACTCGCTCGCCGAGTCCATCCAGCGCGCCCACCCCGACGCGAGGGTCGTGAAGAGCCTGAACACGATGAACAACGCGCTCATGGCCGATCCGCAGCGCCTGGGCCAGGACACCACGGTCTTCGTGTCCGGCGACGACGCGGACGCCAAGGCGACGGTGACCGGTCTGCTCCGCCAGATGGGCCACGGCGACGTCATCGACCTCGGCGGCATCGAGACGGCCCGCGGCCCGGAGATGTACCTCGCGCTCTGGATCCGCACCGCCCTGGCCCTCGGCGGCAACGACTTCAACATCAAGGTGGTGCGGGGGCCGGGGCTGCGGACAGGTTGACTTCAGCGGCTGGCCGGGTGCCGGACAACCACCGTTCACCCGGCCACGCAACTGTCTGCGCGTGACCTCTCACCGCCCAGCACGCCTCCGCCTCGCCGCGGCC
>JAWWPK010000188.1:0-4394 GCA_033854925.1 Nocardioidaceae bacterium
GATAAAGGCGACCTTCTGGTTCTCGACGCGGAAGATCTGGTACGGCTTGAACGGCGTCGGGCGCGGGTGACCGCTCGGGTCCCTCCAGAAGACGTTGGCGCCGAGGTAGGGGAAGTCCGCTCCTTCGAAGGTCTGGCCGGCGGGGCAGGAGTCCTGCCCGTTGAGGCCGGCCCCGTCGGGAAGACAGCCGCCCTTCTCCATACGCAGCAGCTCGTTGACGCCCTCGTCGAACTCGTGGTTGCCCACCGAGCTGACGTCGAGGTGCAGCAGGTTCATCGCCTTGATCGTCGGCTCGTCGTGGAAGGCGGCCGAGAGCAGCGGGCTGGCACCGATCAGGTCGCCGGCCGCGACGGTGAGCGGAGTGGCCCCGGCGGCCCGGGACTTCCCGCGCTCCTTGTTGAGGAGGCCGGCGAGGAACGCCGCACCGCCCGCCTTGGTGGTGCTGATCTGGCCGCCCGTGCCGGTGGGCGGCTGGAGGTTGCCGTGGAAGTCGTTGAGGGCCAGGAGATCGAGCTGGACGTAGTCCTTCTTCCTGGCCAGCTGCTGGTAGGCCTTCGCGCCGGACGTGCCGGCAGTGCGGGAGGCACCGGAGGTGCGCTCGGTCGGAGCGACGGAACCGGCGCTCGGCGAGAGCGCCATGGTGATGGCCAGGGACAGGCCGGCCGTGGCGGCGCTGAGCGCGACGAGGGTACGACGAGGTGCGTGCATGGCTGAGTTCCTCCGAGAACAGAACGACGAGATCCGCCCCGGCATCAAAACACGAATCCTCCGGTGATGGGGCACCGGGGCTGGAAGCTACGCAGTGGCACCCTCGGCGGCGCGGAGCTCGGCCTTCCACTGCCGGAACCCCTCTTCGGTGCGCCCCCGCCGCCAGTAGCCGGAGATCGAGACCTGGTCACGCTCGAGCCCGCGCCCCTTGAGCAGGTAGGGCCGGACCCCGTGCATGACCTCGGAGGCCTCACCGTGCACGAACGCGTGCACCCGGCCCGGCAGCCACTCCAGCGCGCGTACGGCGTCCCCGAGACTGTCACCGTCAGCGAGCGTCCCGCGGTGCAGGACCGTGAGCTCGGCGTTCGCGGCCAGCGGCAGCTTCGGCTCGTGGCCGGCGTCGTCGACCAGGACCACGATCCGGGCCACCGCGTCGGCCGGCAGTGCCTCCAGGGCGGCGGTGATCGCGGGCACGGCGGACTCGTCGCCCGCGAGCAGGTGCCAGTCGGCGGTCGGGTCGGGGCGGTAGCCGCCGCCGGGGCCGCGCGCCTCGAGCCGGTCCCCCGCCTGCGCGGCCCGGGCCCACGGGCCGGCCACCCCCTCGTCGCCGTGAATGACGAAGTCGATGGCCAGCGTGCCGGCGTCGAGGTCGGGGAACAGCGCCGTGTAGGTGCGCACCGCGTCGGGGAACTGCAGCTTCACGTAGCGGTCGGTCCACCCGCTCCCGGCGAACGCTGAAAGGTCGTCGCTGCGGAACCACACCCGGCGGATCACCGGGGTCACCGCCTCGGTGCGGGTCACGATCAGCTGGGTCATGAAGTTAGGCTAGCCTAACCTCCAACGTCCGCCAGCATCGTGGCGTAGGACACTAGGGTCGGCGCGTGCACCGCAGCCACCGCCTGCTCAACCGGGCCGTACACGCCGCCCTGCGCTGGGTCGACCGGGCGGGCGAGGTAGTGCCCGGGACGGCGCTCGCGGACCGGTTCGGGAGCTTCGGCCCAGGCAGCTGCATCGACTTCCCGCCGGCGACCCTGCTGAACGTCGCCTCGATCCACGTCGGACGCGACGTCCTGGTGGGGCGGCAGGCGACGCTGGCCGCCGGGTACGGCGTCGGTGACCCCAACCTCCCCGACCGCGCGCTCGTGATCGGGGACGGCTGCGTCCTCGGCGCCCGGATCACGATCACCGCGCACCAGTACGTCGAGCTCGGCGACTCCGTCTTCACCGGCCAGTCGGTCTTCATCACCGACGCCAGCCACGGCTACCAGGACCCGGAGACCCCGATCGGCAAGCAGTTCGGCGCCCACCAACCGGTCACCATCGGCTCGGGCACCTGGATCGGGCACGGCGTGGTGATCCTCCCCGGCACCCGGATCGGCCGGAACGTCGTGGTCGCCGCGGGCGCGGTGGTGCGCGGCAACGTCGAGGACCACGCGGTCGTGGCCGGCAGCCCGGCCCGCGTCGTACGCCGCCTCGAGCCAGGCGTCGGCTGGGTCGGCAGCGGCGATGTCCGGCCTCTGTTCGGGTCACATCCTGCCGGGCTCGAGGCACCTGAGGCGGGCTGAGAATGACCGCTGATGGTCGAAACCTCGTGAGCCGGGACTGGGACTAACGCCATGGGCTGAGGGACCGTTCACCGGCGCGGCATCGAGACCGCGAAGCTGGCGCCCTCGCTTCCCTGGTCGAGGGTGACCTCCCCGCCGAAGGACCGGGCCACCCGGCGGGCGATCCCGAGCCCGAGGCCGGCGCCGCCGTCGCGGTAGGTGACGCCAGGCAGGAAGACGTCGTCACGGAGCTCGTCGTCGACGCCAGGACCGTCGTCGGACACGGTGAGCTCCACGGTGTCGGGCCGGTCCACGGCAGTCAGCGTGATGCCGCTGCGAGCGTGCTGCACCGCGTTGTCGACCAGCGGGAGGATGGCTCGCACCACCAGGTCCCGGGGCGCCGCGATGCTGGCCGACGAGGAACCAGTGCGGTCCTCGACCGCAACGGCGTTGCCCGCGGCGGCGACCAGCGCCGGCACGAGGTCCGCGACCGTGCAGGTGCGTCGCCGCGAGCCCGGCGACTCGTCCCTGGCCAGGTCGAGCAGGGTGGTGATCACCGCCGACATCTCGTGGGCGGAGGCGGAGATCTGCTCCAGGTCCTGCCGGGTCGCCGGGTCGGGCACGCCTCGGAGCAGAGCCAGGTCCGCCGAGCCCTGGATCGACGTGAGTGGGGTTCGCAGCTCGTGCGCCAGCTCGGCGGTGAGCCGCTGCTCGGAGAGGATCGCCGAGGCCACCCGGTCGAGCAGGTGGTCGAGGGTCTCCCCCAGCGCGGCGAGCTCGTTGGTGGGTGGTCCGAGGGCGAACCTCGAGGTCAGGTCGTGCTCGCTCCACTCGGTGGCCCGCTCGGCCATCTGCGCGACCGGCTCGAGCGCCTGGCGCGTCACTCGCAGCGCGAACAGCGCCGTGGTTGCGATGACCAAAGCCGCCAGGAGGCCGGTGGCGTAGAGCGCGTACCGCTCCGAGCGGTGGTACGGCGTGGTGTCCTGGCTGACCACCAGCACTCCTCTTTCGCCGCTCGGGGTGTCGAACGGCACCGCCAGCAGCCGCGCCACCCCGCCGGGGCCCTCCCTGGTCCGATCCTGGTCGCTGCCGGCCAGCTCCCCGGCCAGCCGGTCCGCGAGGGAGCGAGCGTCGTCGCCGACCGATCCCGCGAGCACCGCACCGTCAGTGTCGTAGACGATGACGCCGGGCTCGAGGGAGTCCTCCGGCACGGTGAGGCCGGCCTCCGACGCGTCCCGGATGACCGCTACCGCCGCGTCGGCGCGCTGGTGCAGGACCTCGTCGACGTCGTTGTCCGCGGCCCGGCTCAGCAGCAGCTGGATGAACAGGCCGACGACGACCATCGACACCGTCATCAACCCGACCGTCGAGGCCACGATGGTGCCTCGGAAGGACCGCGGGCCGAACCGTCGAGCAGCAACGGGCGCGGCGGTCACCATCACCTCAGTGTGTAGCCAACTCCCCGAACCGTGGTGAGCTGCATGGGCGAGCCGACCTCCCGGAGCTTCACGCGGATGCGCCGGATGTAGGAGTCGACGGTGTTCTCACTGACCATGCCGCCGTTGGGCCACGCTGCGGCGACGACCATCCGGCGGCGTACGACCTCACCGGGGCGGGAGGTGATGGCCGCGAGCATCCGGAACTCGGTCGGCGTGAGCATCGCCTCCCGCGCCTCGCAGACCAGTGAGTGCCGCGCCGGGTCCAGGACGAGGTCGGTGGGCGCCTGACCGCTGACGATCCGGCCGCGCTTGGCCAGGGCCTCGACCCGCGCGATCAGCTCCTTGATGTCGAACGGCTTCGACAGGTAGTCGTCTGCGCCGGCGCTGAACCCGGCCAACCGGTCGTGGATCGCGCCGAGCGCGGTCAGGAAGAGGACCGGCGCCGGCTGGCCGGCCGAGCGGAGCGCCTGGCAGACGTCGCGCCCGTCGGCGTCCGGGAGGCCGATGTCGAGGATGATCACGTTCAGGTCGTCGTCCTCGGAGAACAGCTGCAGCGCCTCGGCGCCGTTGTGGGCAAGGACGACGTCGTGGCCGGCGAGCCGCATCGCGTCGTTGACCACCCTCCGGATCGCCGGGTCGTCCTCGCAGAGCCCCACCTTCGCCATCACGCGCTCCTTACCGGTCACTGGTCTGCCGAGGGTGC
>JAWWPK010000189.1:0-4252 GCA_033854925.1 Nocardioidaceae bacterium
AGGAGGAGCTGCTGCGCGCCCTGCGCGCCCCGGGCTCGGCCGGCGAGCTGGGCGAGGAGGAGCAGTACGTCGCCATGTTCCGGGCGGCGCAGGCCTCCGCGGACGCGGCACCGGTCCCCCTGGCCCCGCGCCGCCGCCGCTCGGTCTCGCGCTTCGGCGCCGGCTCCGCGTTCGTGGTCGCCCTGGCGGTCGGTGGCAGCGCGGCCGCGGCGTACACCAACAACCTGCCGGAGCCCATCCAGCGCTTCGCGCACCGCGCACTCGGTCCGGTCGCGCCGCCGGCGCCCCAGGAGCAGCACCAGGCCAAGGACCACCCGACCGCGGCAGCCACCCCCAGCACGACGCCCACACCGACAGTCACGACGCCCTCGGCAACCCCGACCCCCACGCCCTCGTCGACGCCGTCGCACTCACCGAGCCACTCACCGAAGCCGACGCCCACGCCGTCCGCAACTCCGACGCCGACCCCCACGCCCACTCCTTCGGCAACCCCGACCCCCACCCCGACTCCGACCGCCACCCCGACGCCCACACCGACCTCGACGCCGACGGTCCCGCCGCCGGTGGTCCCGGCCGCGGTGAGCATCTCCGGCTCCACCCACAAGGTCGAGCCCGGCCAGTCGGTCGCCTTCGCCGGCGTCGTCACCTCCGACGACGGCACCCCGGTCCGCCGCACGCGGGTCACCCTGCAGACGCTGACCGAGCGCGGCTGGGTCCCGGTCAGCTCGACCCGCACCGACGGCTCGGGCGCCGTCAGCCTGGTCCTGCCGCCGATCACCGCGACCACCGGCGTACGCCTGCGCACCGCCGGGGTGCACAGCGCCAGGTGGCGGGTCACCCTGCACCCCGAGCTCGGCGTCACGTCGGCCGCCGGCTCCAGCAACGGCACTGTCGTCATCACTGCCACCGCCCTCGGAGCCCAGCCCGGCGACCGGGTCCAGCTGCTGTCGAAGGACGGTCAGGTCGCGGCCGGAACCCTCGACGGCGACACGATCTCGTTCACGGTCACCCCGACCAGGAAGCAGACCCGCTACGTCGTGCTGCTGCCGGCCACCTCCGCACACGGCTCGGACCACGCGAGCATCACGGTGATCGTCAAGAATCCTGGCGGAGCCGGACCTTCGCCCGGGTCGTTGGGTGGCGGCAAGTTGGGTGGCGGCAACTAGGTTCTGAGGTCATGCGATACCTCAACCTCGGCAACACCGGTCTTCAGGTCTCGGCCGTCACCCTCGGCTGCATGAGCTGGGGTGACGGCTCCCTCGGTCGGGCGTGGGTGAAGGACGAGTCGTTCGCCCGCGAGACGATCAAGGCGGCCCTCGACGCCGGCGTCAACACCTTCGACACCGCCAACGTCTACTCCGCGGGCACCAGCGAGGACTACACCGGCCGGGCCCTGAAGGAGTACGCCGACCGCGAGGACGTCGTCCTGGCCACCAAGGTGCACGGCCGGATGCGCCCCGGCCCCAACGGCGCCGGGCTCTCCCGCAAGGCGATCCTGCAGGAGATCGACGCCAGCCTGACCCGGCTCGGCACGGACTACGTCGACCTCTACCAGATCCACCGCTGGGACCCGCGCACGCCGATCGAGGAGACGATGGAGGCGCTGCACGACGTCGTACGTGCCGGGAAGACCCGCTACCTCGGCGCCTCCTCCATGTACGCATGGCAGTTCGCGAAGGCACAGCACGTCGCCGAGCGCCATGGCTGGACGCCGTTCGTCTCGATGCAGAACCACTACAACCTGATCTACCGCGAGGAGGAGCGGGAGATGATGCCGCTCTGCCTCGACCAGGGTGTCGGCGTCATCCCGTGGAGCCCTCTGGCGCGCGGCCGCCTGACCCGTAGGTGGGACAGCTCGACCGCCCGCAGCGACAACGACGAGTTCGGCTCCAGCCTCTATCGCGACGAGGACGCCGACATCGTCGCCAAGGTGCTCGAGATCGCCTCGGAGCGAGGGGTCTCAGCCGCGCAGGTCGCCCTGGCCTGGCTGATGGCCCAGCCCGGCGTGACCTCTCCGATCGTCGGCGTGACCAAGGCCGAGCATCTCGCGGATGCCGTGGCGGCGGTGGACCTCGAGCTCACTGCGGACGAGCTCGAGCAGCTGTCCGCCGGCTACCTGCCGCGCGCCATCGCCGGCCACGGCTGACGTCAGCCGTTGACCGTGGCCGTCACGCACCCGTGAGTTGGCGACCGCGCCTGCTGGAGCGCCACACTGTCGGTGTCATGCCCGAGCCCCCGGTGGAGCCCACCGCCGACGTACCCGACGTCCGCGAGATCACGGCGACCATGGACCTCGCGCTCCGCATCGGCGAGCTGCTGCTGTCCTCGGGCGCCGGCGCCAGCGACGTGAGCGCGGCGATGAACAACGTGGCGTGGGCCTGCGGTCTTCGTGGCTACACCGTCGACGTGACGTTCACGGCGCTCACGATGAGCCAGCAGTCCGCGCCGGAGGAGCCGGCACAGATCCGGATCCGCCAGGTGCGCTACCGGGAGGTCGACTACGGGGACCTGACCGAGGTCGACCAGCTCCTCCGGGACCTGGTCGCCGGGCGGGTCGATCGCGAGGAGGCCGCCACCCGGCTGAAGCGGATCCGCTCCACGGGACACGCACGCCCCCGGTGGTTGGTCACCCTGGCGCTCGGCGTGATGGGCGGCGGGGTCGGCGTCGTCCTCGGTGGCGACTGGCTGGTCGTCGTGCTGGCCGCGGCTGCCGCGATGCTCGTCGATGCCCTGCAACGCCAGATGCACAGGCGCCGGCTCCCGGCGTTCTACCAGCAGGTCGCCGGAGGTCTGCTCGCCACGCTGATCGCGGTCGGCGTGGCGGCGACGCCCGCCGACGTCTCACCCAGCCTGGTCATCTCGAGCAGCATCGTGATGCTGCTGGCGGGCGTGAACTTCCTCGGCGCGATCCAGGACGCACTGACCGGGTTCCCGCTGACCGCGTCAGCCCGGATCCTCGAGGCGTTCATGGCGACCGCGGGCGTGGTGGCCGGAGTGAGCGGCGGTCTCAAGGTCGCCGACGTCTTCGGTGTGGACCTGGGCCCGGTCGACCCCGGGGCGTACTCGACCGCCGCCCTGCCGGTGATGGTGGTCGGCGGTGCCATCGCTGCCGCGGCGTACGCCTTCTCGGCGTACGCACCGTCCCGGGCGCTGCTGCCGATCGCCGTCGTCGCCGGAGTGGCCGTCGGCGTGTACGCCCAGGTCTCCGACCGCGGCTTCGGCATCGCATGGTCCTCGGCGTTGGCGGCCCTGCTCCTCGGGCTCGCCAGCTATCCGGTCGCCGTACGCGCCCGGATCCCGTCGCTGGTGGTCGTGGCCGCCGGCATCACGCCGTTGCTGCCCGGCCTCTCGATCTACCGCGGTCTGGCGCTGCTGGCCACCAGCGCCAGCGCGGCCCTGCTCGCGATGGTCACCGCCGCGGCGATCGCCATCGCGCTGAGCTCGGGGGCGATCCTCGGTGAGTACCTCGCGCAGCCGATCCGCCGGGAAGCCCGCCGCCTGGAGGGCAAGCTGGCGGGCCCGCGCCTGGTCGGTCCGCACACCGTGCGGGCGGTCCGAGGCGTACGCCGCCGGGCCGCCCGGAAGCGGCCGGACCCCGACTGACGGACTGTCACGTCAGGGGCAGGTCGGCGAAGCGCCAGAGGCACAGCCGCTTGTCGGCGTTGCATCCAGTCGAAGTCGCCGCATCCGCGTCCAACATCGACCGAACACGTAGCCGGGCCAGCAGCTCGGGCAGCCGGGCGCGGAGGTCGGCGGTTCGGGCCAGTCCGGATCCGGCTCCGGACACCGACTCGTGATCGCCGGCTACTCCCACTCGATCGTGCCCGGCGGCTTGCTGGTCACGTCGAGGGTGACCCGGTTGATCTCGCTGACCTCGTTGGTGATCCGGGTGGAGATGCGCTCGAGGACGTCGTAGGGCAACCGCGCCCAGTCGGCGGTCATGGCGTCCTCGGAGGTGACCGGACGGATCACGACCGGGTGGCCGTAGGTGCGGCCGTCCCCCTGCACCCCGACCGAGCGCACGTCGGCGAGGAGCACGACCGGCATCTGCCAGATGTCGCGGTCGAGACCGGCGCGGGTGAGCTCCTCGCGCGCGATGGCGTCGGCCTGGCGGAGGATGTCGAGGCGCCCGCGGGTGACCTCGCCGATGATCCGGATGCCGAGGCCCGGACCCGGGAACGGCTGTCGCCAGACGATCACCTCCGGCAGGCCCAGCTCGAGCCCGACCGCGCGCACCTCGTCCTTGAACAGC
>JAWWPK010000190.1:0-11322 GCA_033854925.1 Nocardioidaceae bacterium
GGCACCGCGGTGGTCGGAGGCCTGGGGCTCGGGTTCGCGAACGTCGTCCAGCCCGGCCCGGTCGGGATCGTGGCCGCCTCCGGCACCGGCTGTCAGCAGGTGCTGGCGCTGCTCGACCACGCCGGAGTGGGGGTGACGCACGCGCTCGGGGTGGGCGGCCGCGACCTGTCGGCCGACGTCGGCGGGCTGGCCACCCGTGAGGCGCTGAGACGACTCGACGCGGACGCCGGGGTCGAGCTGATCGTGCTGATCTCGAAGCCGCCGGCACCCGAGGTCGAGGCCGAGATCAAGGACTTCGCCGCGTCGCTGGGCACGCCGGTCGAGCTGGCGCTGCTCGGCGCCGGCCACTCCGACCTGACCCAGGCCACCGAGGCCGTGCTCGATCGGCTGGGCCGCGAGGTGCCCGCCTGGCCGGTGGTCGGTACGGCGGCTGCTCCGTCCGGCGGGCGCTACCTGCGCGGGCTGTTCGTCGGCGGCACGATGGCGAGCGAGGCCAGGATCATCGCCACAGGGTTGCTCCCGTCGGAGGGCCACACGTTCGTGGACTTCGGCGACGACGCCTACACGACCGGGCGCGCCCACCCGATGATCGACCCGACCCTTCGGCTGGAGCACCTGTCCCGGGCCGCCGCCGACCCGGACACCGCAGTGCTGCTGCTCGACGTGGTCCTGGGGCACGGCGCCGAGCCCGACCCTGCGGCGCTGCTGGCACCGGCCCTGTCGGACCTACGACGGCCGGTGGTGGTCGCGATCGTCGGGACCGCCGCAGATCCGCAGGGGCTGGACCGCCAGGTCCGGGCGCTCGCGGACGCGGGCGCCGAGGTCCACCTGTCCAACGCCGGCGCCACGCGCCGCGCCGTCGAGCTGCTGGGAGAGGTCTCGTGAGCACCCCCACCGCCGTCGTCAACGTCGGCGCCGACCTGCTCGCCGACGCGATCGCCGACCAGGCGGTCCCGGTCACCCGGGTTGACTGGCGCCCGCCGATGGAGGGCACCGAGGCCGACCTGGCGACCGTGGCCGCCGACCCGCGACGGGCCGCCGCCAACGCACAGGCGCTGGCCGCGATGCTCGAGGTGACCGCGACGCTCGTGGACGTGGCACCGGCCTCCGAGCTCCTCGGGCTCGAGAAGGGCCAGTTCCTGCACGCCGGCCCGCCCATCACGTGGGACCGGGCGCCCGGTCCCCTGCGGGGTGCGCTGATCGGTGGCGCGGCGCTGGAGGGGCTGGTCTCCGACCCCGAGGACGCCGTGGCGCTGTTCGAGGCCGGCACGTCGGTCTCGCTCGAGCCGTGCCACCACAGGTCAACGGTCGGCCCGATGGCCGGAGTCGTCACGCCCTCCATGTGGCTGTGGGTCCTCGAGGACGCCGCCACCGGACGGCGTACGTTCTGCTCGCTCAACGAGGGCCTCGGCAAGGTGCTGCGGTACGGCGCCTACGGGCCCGACGTGCTCGTCCGGCTGCGCTGGCTGGGCGACGTACTGGGACCGCTGCTGCAGGCTGCCGTCCGCTCTGTTCGTGATGGGCAAGGCCCCGTCGACGTGACCGGGATCCTCACCCAGATGCTCCAGATGGGCGACGAGGCCCACAACCGCAACCGCGCCGGCACGCTGATGCTGCTGCGCGACCTCTCCCCTGCCATGGTGACCTCCGGCTACGACGCCGCAGACGTGGCCGAGGCGCTGCGGTTCATCGGCGGCAACGACCACTTCTTCCTCAACCTCGCGATGCCCGCCTGCAAGCTCGCGCTCGACGCGGCGCGCGGCATCGCCGGCTCGACGATGGTCGTGGCGATGGCCCGCAACGGCACCGACTTCGGGATCCAGGTCGCCGGCACCGGCGACGAGTGGTTCACCGGCCCGGCCCAGCTGGCCGACGGGCTGTACCTCGGCGACTACGGCCCCGACGACGCCAACCCCGACATCGGCGACTCCGCGATCACCGAGACCGCGGGCATCGGCGGCTTCGCGATGGCCACCGCCCCCGCCATCGTCCGCTTCGTCGGCGGCTCGGTGCCCGACGCGCTGGCCACCACCCGCCGGATGCACGAGATCACGCTGGGCGAGAACCCGCGCTGGTCGGTGCCCGTCCTGGAGTTCCAGGGCACCCCGACCGGCATCGACGTCACCAAGGTGTGCCGGACCGGCATCCTCCCCCAGATCAACACCGGCATGGCGGGAAAGATCGCGGGTGTCGGCCAGGTCGGCGCCGGGCTGGTCACGCCCCCCGCCGAGATCTTCCCCAAGGCACTTGCCCGGCTGGCCGAGCTGGCCGGTCGCGGAAAAACTCACCCCGAAGGGTGATGGCGTCTTCGCCGCCGCCTGGTTGACCCTCACAACCATGACCTCCCGTCCGCGGCTCGTGCTGGTCGGAATCCTCGCCCTGACCCCCCTGGTCGCCGGCATCGCCTATGCCGCCATCCCTGACACGCAGGGCGTCTACACGGCCTGCCTCGCCAAGAGGACCGGCGCGCTCCGCATGATCGACCCCTCGCTGTCCCCGCACAGCAGCAAGAGCCACTGCACCGGCAAGGAGACCCAGATCAGCTGGAACGCCAAGGGCCCGGCCGGCGCGGTGGGACCCGCTGGAGCGGCAGGGGCCAGCGGCCTGCCCGGATCGCCGGGCCCCAGCGGGCCGAGTGGAGACCCCGGGTCCCCAGGTGAGTCCGGCTCTCCCGGGGCTCCCGGCTCACCAGGAGCGTCGGGCGCGCCCGGGGCCCCTGGTGCTCCCGGCTCACCCGGCGCGCCGGGCGCATCCGGCGCACCGGGCGCATCCGGCTCACCCGGCGCTCCGGGCCCGCCCGCCGCCACCGTGATCGGCACCCGTCGCGGCTCGTCCCAGGCGCCCTCGACGACGCTGTCGTTCCTGGGGCCGACGCTGCCGGCGACCGTGTCGGCGGGTCAGGTCGTGCTGGTGAACGCCCAGGTCACCCTGGGCACCACGGCGTCGGGCGGCGCCTCCAGCCTGAGGTTGTGGATCTGCTACCAGCCGAGCGGGGGGCCGATCACCACACCGCACGCTTTCGACTACCTGCTGCCGGTCGCGGCTCAGAACACCGTCGACGTCCTCCCGCTGACCGACACCATCACCAACCTCTCTGCAGGGAGCTACACCTTCGGCATGTGCGGACAGCTGACGACCGCCACCACCGCCTGGACCCAGACCGACTGGGCCTACACGACCGTCGAGGTGATCTCCGGCGCGTCAGTGGTCACCAGGCCCGCGACAGATCAACGCCCCGACCGGTAGTAGGCGGCCGGGACGTCGGGTCAGGGGCTTGGCGTCAGTAGGACGGCTGGCTCGGGTCGACCTGGTTGACCCACGCCGACACCCCGCCGCCTACGTGGACCGCGTCGGCATAGCCGGCGCCCTTCACGATCGCCAGGGTCTCGGCCGAGCGGACTCCGGTCTTGCAGTACATGACGACCTGCTTGTCCGCGGGCAGCCGCTCAAGGGCTTGGCCGTTCAGGAAGTCGCCCTTGGGGATCAGGATCGAGTCGGGGATCTTGTTGATCTCGTACTCGTTGGGCTCGCGCACGTCGACGAGCACGAAGTCTCGCGTGCCCTCGGCCCGCTCCTTGAGCATGTGCTCCAGCTGGACCACCGAGATCGTGGAGCCGACGGCCGCATCGGCGGCCTCCTCGGAGACCGCACCGCAGAAGGTGTCGTAGTCGATGAGGCCCGTGACGGTCGGGTTCTCGCCGCACAGTGCGCAGTTGGGATCCTTGCGCACCCGCAGCTTGCGGTACTCCATCTCGAGGGCGTCGTAGATCATCAGCTGGCCGACCAGCGGGTCGCCGATGCCGGTGAGCAGCTTGATGGCCTCGGTGACCTGGATCGCGCCGATCGAGGCGCACAGCACACCGAGCACGCCGCCCTCGGCGCAGCTGGGGACCATGCCCGGCGGCGGGGGCTCGGGGTAGAGGCACCGGTAGCACGGCGCGTCCTCGGCCAGCGTCGGCGCGAAGACCGAGGCCTGGCCGTCGAAGCGGTAGATGGAGCCCCAGACGTAGGGGATCCCTAGGAAGTACGCCGCGTCGTTGACCATGTAGCGGGTCGCGAAGTTGTCGGTGCCGTCGACGATCAGGTCGTAGCCCTCGAAGACCTGCAGCACGTTGTCGTTGTCCAGTCGCTCCTCGTGGAGCACGACGTCGACGTAGGGGTTGGTCTCCGCGATCGACTCCTTGGCCGACAGCGCCTTGGACTTGCCGATGTCGGACTGGCCGTGGATGACCTGGCGCTGCAGGTTCGACTCGTCGACCTCGTCGAACTCGGCGATGCCGAGCGTGCCGACGCCGGCCGCGGCCAGGTAGAGCAGCGCCGGGCTGCCGAGGCCGCCGGCGCCGATGACCAGCACCTTGGCGTTCTTGAGCCGCTTCTGCCCGGCCATCCCGACGTCGGGGATGATCAGGTGACGACTGTAACGGCGTACCTCGTCGATGGTGAGCTCGTCTGCGGGCTCCACGAGCGGGGCCAGGGGCTGGGGCACGGATGCTCCTCCGAACGAAAGTGGCTGACTCTCACCAGAACGCCGCGAGGCGGTCGGTGTGTTCCCTCCATGACTCCCCTTCATGCTGGCAGCGCCACGCCGTAGGTCGCGACACGTCCCGTCATCCGGTCAACCCCTACGTCCGGGTAGGGTCACGACCGTGAGCACGGGCCAGTACGACGTGGACGCCGCGCGGCCGCGCGGGGGACGGTTGCCCCGCCGCGAGCGGCGCGCGCAGCTGCTGTCGTCGGCACTCGAGGTGTTCGTCGCCCAGGGCTACCACGCGGCCGCCATGGATGACATCGCCGACCGCGCCGGGGTGTCCAAGCCGGTGCTTTACCAGCACTTCCCGGGCAAGCTCGACCTCTACCTCGCGCTGCTCGACAGCTCGTGCGACACGATCATCGCCAACACCCGCGCCGCGCTGGAGTCGACCCAGGACAACAAGAAGCGGGTCGAGGCCACGATGGCGGTGTTCTACGACTACGTCGCCAGCGACAGCGGCGCCTTCAGGCTGGTCTTCGAGTCCGACCTCACCAACGAGCCGGCCGTGCGGGAGCAGGTCGAGCGGGTCACCACCGAGACCGCCGCGCTGGTGGCCGACGTGATCCACGAGGACACCGGCCTCTCCGACGAGCAGTCCCGGCTGCTCGCTGTCTCCTTGGTGGGAATGGCCCAGGTCAGCGCGCGGTTCTGGCTCACGGAGGCCGGCGGCATCGAGCGGTCCGACGCGGCCGACCTGGTCGCAGGGTTGGCCTGGCGCGGGATCCGCGGCTACCCCCTCACCGACGACCACTGACAGCAAGACTTAGCCAGGAGGAATGACCGTGGAGGTCAAGATCGGCGTGCAGCAAGCCCAGCGCGAGCTGGTCGTGGACGTCAACGAGACCGCCGAGGCGGTCGAGAAGCTGGTCGGCGAGGCCCTCGCGAGCGAGGGGGGCATGCTCGCCCTGACCGACACGAAGGGCCGCAGGATCGTCGTGCCCGGCGCCAAGGTCGCCTACGTCGAGATCGGGACCGGTGTCGCCGGCACAGTCGGGTTCCGCGGCTAGATCGCACTAGGATCTCGACATGGTCGGCACGATTCTGTGGGCTCTCATCGGTGGGGCGATCATCGGCCTGCTGGGCAAGTGGGTCGCCCCCGGCGACCGTGACGTCCCGCTCTGGGCCACGGTCCTGTGCGGGGTCGGCGGCGTCTTCCTGGGCAACTGGCTCTACGTCGACGTCTTCAGCTTCCGCCAGTCGACCAACGGCCTGGACTGGTGGCGCCACGTCTGGCAGGTCGCGGTCGCCGCGATCCTGGTGGTCGGCGCGGCCAGCGTGCTCGGGAAGCGCGCCACGCGCGCCTGACCGCTGCCCTGGTCAGGACGAGAGCCCGAGCTCCTCCATCCGGGCGGCGTGCCGCTCGGTGATGCGGGTGAACATCCGGCCGATCGCGGCCAGGTCGAGCCCTGGCCGGTCGACGCCGCCGGCCAGGAGGGCAGAGAGCGCATCCCGCTCCGCGGCCACGCGCTGCGCCTGGGTCAGCGCCTCCCCCATCAGCCGACGGCCCCAGAGCGCCAGCCGGCCGCCCAGCCGCGGGTCCGCTCGGATGGCGGCCCGCACCCGGCCCACGACGAACGCCGCGTGCCCGTTCTCGTCCAGCGAGGCGACGACCAGGTCCCGGGTGTCGGCGTCGAGGAACGCCGCGATCTCCCGGTAGAAGTCGTCGGCGAGCCCGTCCCCGACGTAGGCCTTGATCAGGCTCTCGAACCAGTCCGAGGGCGCCGTGTGCGCGTGGAACAGATCGATCGCGTCGCGGAACGGCGCCATCGCCGCGAACGGGTCGGTGCCCAGCTCGGCGATCCGGGCGTGCAGTGCCGCGACCTTGCCGAACTCGGCACTGGCCATGGTCGCGATCGCGACCTTGTCCTCCAGCGTCGGCGCCATCCGGGCGTCCTCGGCCAGGCGTTCGAAGGCCGAGATCTCGCCGTACGACACCGCCCCGAGCAGGTCCACCACGGCGTCCCGGTAGGTCGGGTCGTCGAAGACGAGCGGAGTGCCGGCACTGGGCGTGTCGGGCGTTGATGCGGCCACGCGCGCACCCTACCGATAACATTGATGCTGGTAGAGGCCGTCAACGGACGGCCCGGTATGTGCGCGGCAGACGTGTCACGAGTGTGAATGAGTCCGCCGCAACCGAACTGACATTCTTCCAGTTCGGCCTCCCGGCGAGGCGCCGGATGGGCTGACCATCACACGAAAGCGACAAGACTCTGACCACCTTCCGAGAGCTCGGGGTGCTCCCCGACATCTGTGACGCACTCGAGCGAGCCGGCATCACCACCCCGTTCGCCATCCAGGAGATGACCCTCTCCGTCGCCCTGCTGGGCACCGACCTGATCGGCCAGGCCCGCACGGGCACCGGCAAGACCCTGGCTTTCGGCATCCCGGTGCTGCAGCGCAGCGTCACGCCGAAGGACCCGGCGTACGCCGACATGCCCCAGGGCAAGCCGCAGGCGCTGATCGTCGCCCCGACCCGGGAGCTGGCGCTCCAGGTCTCTGGCGACCTCGCCCTGGCCAGCAAGGACCTCGGCCTGCGCGTCCTCACCGTCTACGGCGGCGTCGGCTACGACACCCAGCTCGACACCCTCAAGGACGGCGTCGACATCGTCGTCGGCACGCCGGGCCGCCTGATCGACCTGGCAGACCGACGCGCGCTCGACCTTTCCCACGTCCACGCCGTGGTTCTCGACGAGGCCGACGAGATGCTCGACCTCGGCTTCCTGCCGGACGTCGAGAAGCTGCTCTCCAAGACCCCCGAGACCCGGCAGACGATGCTGTTCTCGGCGACCATGCCCTCGGCGATCGTGACCCTCGCCCGCCGTCACCTCCGGCACCCGATGAACATCCGCGCCGAGTCGTCCTACGACACCACGATGGTGCCCGCGACCGCCCAGTTCATCTACCTCGCCCACGACCTCGACAAGCCCGAGATGATCGGGCGGATCCTTCAGGCCGAGGACGCCGGGAAGATGATCGTCTTCACCCGCACCAAGCGGCAGGCGCAGCGGATCGCCGACGACCTGGAGGAGCGCGGCTTCAAGACCAGCGCCCTGCACGGCGACATGGCTCAGGTCGCGCGCGAGAAGGCGCTGACCAGGTTCCGCGAGGACAAGCTGCAGGTGCTGGTCGCCACCGACGTCGCCGCCCGCGGCATCGACGTCGCCGGCGTCACCCACGTCATCAACTACACCTGCCCCGAGGACGACAAGGCCTACGTGCACCGCATCGGCCGCACGGGCCGCGCCGGAGCCTCCGGTATCGCGATCACCTTCGTCGACTGGGCGGACCTGCACCGCTGGAAGATGATCAACAAGACGCTCGACCTGCCCTTCGACGAGCCGCAGGAGACCTACTCGACCTCCGACCACCTCTTCCACGACCAGGGCATCCCGCCGGGCACCAAGGGTCGGATCGTCCCGGAGAAGCCGCGCGAGCCTCGTGAGCCCCGCAATGACCGTGGCGGAGACCGTGGCGGAGACCGCGGTGGAGACCGCGGTGGGCGTGGCGGCGGCCGTGACGGTGACCGCCGTGAGCGTGGCGACCGCCCCCAGCGCGACCGCAACCGCAGCCGCACCCGCAGCGGCGAGACGGTCACGGGTGAGAGCGCGCCCGCCGTCGCAACGGACAAGCCGGCCGGCGACGGCCCGCCGCGCACTCGCAACCGTCGTCGCCGTCGCAGTTCAGGCTCGGGCGAGGGCAAGGCGACCGCGACAGCCTGACCTCTACAGCGAGTCCTGCACTTCTGCACTGAGATCTTGGTGCAGAAGTGCAGGAGTCACCTGATCTCAGGTGAGTCCGACCGACTAAGCCGTGACGTCGACCTCGGTGCCGACCGGGGCGAACTCCCACAACGCGATGGCGTCCTCGCGCTCCTGACGGACGCAGCCGTGCGACTGCGGCGTGCCCAGCTCCTCGACGGTCTGCACGAGCTGGCCGTCGTCGATCGGGATGTCGTGGAAGCCGATGGCGGCGCCGTTGGTGCCCTTGGTGAACCTCACGAAGTACTTCATCGTCCCCGAGTCGTCGATCCCCCACGCCTGCTCGGACTTCGAGTAGACCGCGTAGGTGCCGGGGTCGAGGTTGTCGTAGAGGCTGCCGGACACGAGGTAGGTCCGCGCGACCTCATCGCCGTCGTCGACCAGCCAGACCCGCTGGTCGCTCTGGTCGAAGACGATCCGCCTGCCGTCACCCGAGTCAGCCGGGACCAGCAGGTCGAGATCGCTGGTGTCGTCGTCCGCGGTGTCGTCCTGAGGCCCGTCGCTGGCTGAGGTGACCGCGGGCTGGCTCTTGGCATTTCCCGCACCGGGGTCCCCGGGCTGGGCGGACGGGCCGGCGGGGTCGGGGGACGGTGTCGTCTCGGCGCCGGCCAGGACCGAGCCCGCGGCTGCAGCCGAGTCGTGCGCGGTGATCCCGTGGTCGCCCGAGCTGCTGCTGGCCACGGACGGGAGTACGCCGACCCCGCCCAGCATGGCGATGCCGGTGACGCTCACCGAAGCCCCGAGCACGGCGAGCCGGCCGTAGCGCGGCTGCGCCTTGTCAGCGCGGCGGCGTCCGGCCGGCGGCGCGGCGTGGCGGCGCGGAGGTGGGGCGCGGTGGCTGGTCATGAGTCAGGACGCAACCCGGGCAGACAGGTTGGCGGCGACCTCGCGGTAGGCCTGCGCGCCCTTGCTGCTGCGGCTCGTGGCCAGGATCGAGCGGCCGGCGGCGGGCGCCTCGGCGAACTTGATCGTCTTGGGGATCGGCGGCTCGATCACCTCGAGGTCGTAGGTGTCCGAGATCGTGTCGAGCACGGCCCGCGCGTGGTTGGTGCGCCCGTCGTACAGCGTCGGCAGCACGCCCCAGACCACCAGGTCCCGGTTGGTGAACCGGCGTACGTCGTGGACGGTGTCGAGCAGCTGGCCGACGCCGCGGTGCGACAGCGTCTCGCACTGGAGCGGGATCAGCACGCCCTCGGCGGCGGTGAGCGCCGCCACGGTGAGCACGCCGAGCGAGGGCGGACAGTCGAGCAGGATCCAGTCGTAGTCCTCACCCTGCTCGGCAAGGTCCTCGACCATCGTGCGTAGGACGTGCTCGCGGCCGGTGCGGGTCAGCAGGTCCGCCTCGGCGCGGGCCAGCTCGATGGTGGCCGGGAGCAGGTCGACGCCGTCCTCGGTGGTGACGATCGCCTCGGTCGGCGCCAGCCCCTTGGTCAGCACGTGGTGGATCGAGAGCTCGAGGTCCTCCGGGTCGATGCCCAGCGAGAAGGTCAGGCAGGCCTGCGGGTCGAGGTCGACGAGCAGTACCCGCTGGCCCAGCTCGGCCAGCGCGGCCCCGATCGACGCCACCGTCGTCGTCTTGGCGACGCCACCCTTCTGGTTGGCGATCGCGAGGACCGTCGTACGTCGCTTGCTCATGCCTTTCCGGGGTCCCTGCGGAAGCGCGGCCTCATCGCGCGAAGCGCGCACACGTTGCGGTTTCGTGGGGTGGTCATCAGGGCCCATCATGCCGGACACCACGTCGTCGGCCGAGCACCCACCTGCGAGACTTCGACCCATGTCTGAGACCGCCCTCGTGACCGGCCCCACGGCGGGCATCGGCCACTCCTTCGCCCGGCAGCTCGCGGAGCGCGGCTACGGCCTGGTCCTGGTCGCCCGCGACGAGGCACGGCTGGAGAAGACCGCCGCCGAGCTGCGCGCCGCCCACGGGGTCGAGGTCGAGGTGCTGCCCGCCGACCTGACCGACCGCGCCGACCTGGCCCGCGTGGAGGCCCGGCTGGCCGACGCCACCCGCCCGGTGGACCTGCTGGTCAACAATGCCGGGTTCGGCCTCAAGGGGCGGTTCCTGGACAACTCCGTGGACGCCGAGACCGCGATGCTCGACGTCCTGGTCACCGCGGTGCTCCGCCTCTCGCACGTCGCGCTCAAGGCGATGGCCGAGCGCGGCCGCGGCGGCATCATCAACGTGTCCAGCGTGGCGGCGTTCCTGCCCCGAGGCTCCTACAGCGCCGCGAAGGCATGGGTCAACAGCTTCTCGGAGTGGGCGGCCAACGAGTACAAGCCCCAGGGCGTGAAGGTGATGGCGCTGTGCCCCGGGTTCACCAAGACCGAGTTCCACGAGCGGATGGACGTGTCCCGCGGCTCGGCCCCCGACTTCCTGTGGCTCGACGCCGACAAGCTGGTCGCCACTGCCCTGGCGGACTTCGACAAGGGCCGGGTCTTCTCGATCCCGTCCGCGCAGTACAAGGCGATCGCCACCGCCTCCTGGCTGATCCCGAACAGCGTGCTGCAGCGGTTCCAGTCGATCGGGCGGAAATAGAAAACCGGTCAGTGGCCGCGTCCTGAGACCACCTCGGGCGTGGTGCGCGCCGATCGCGCCGACGCGGCATCCGCCAGGGCGAGCAGCCGCTCGTACTCCTCGGGGGCGGTCGTGTTGCAGCCGAGCTCGTGATCGTGCTTGCCGAGGCCGTGGTGGTCGCTGGAGCCGGTCACCACGAGGTCGAGCCGGCGGGCGATCGCCCGCAGCTGCTCGCGTGCCGCCGGCGGGTGGTCCTGGTGGTCGACCTCCAGGCCGGCCAGCCCCAGCCCGGCCAGCTCGGCGATCGCGCTCTCCGGCATCGAGTCCGCGCCGTGCCGGCCCCAGGGGTGGGCCAGCACGGTCACTCCCCCGGCCTCCTCGACGATGCGAACCATCTCGACCAGCGGGGCGGCGTAGCGGTTGACGTACGCCGGCCGGCCCGGGTTGAGGTAGTGCTGGAACGCCGTGTTGCGGTCCGTCACGACGCCCAGCGCGACCAGGGCATCCGCGACGTGCGG
>JAWWPK010000191.1:0-4026 GCA_033854925.1 Nocardioidaceae bacterium
CTGCACCGCGGCGTACGGCGGAACGCGGACCTCGACCGAGTGGCCGGGCGCGCGCTCCTCGAGGACCGCGAGGAAGTGCTTGGTCAGCAGCCGGAGGTCGCCGGCGTCGGGCGCGCCCTCACGAACCCTGGCCAGGGCGGCGGCCACGTCCGCGGGTTCGGCCAGCCGGAGCCTGGCCGCCATGCCCTACGACTCCACGGGCTGGTCGGGGAACGGCTGCACGATCTGGAGGACGTGATAGGTCCGGCGGTCGTCGTCCGCACCGCCGCCCCGGGTCCGCTTCCGCCAGCCGTCGACGAAGTCGGCGAGCTCGTCGGTCAGCTGGCGAGCCTCGGCCTTGCTCAGCCGCACCGCCTGCTCGGTGACCCCCCGGTGCACTCCGGGAGTGCGGTCGTCGCCGTACGCCTCCTCCACCAGCCGGTGCGTCCACGCCTCCTTGGTCCGCCGAAATATCGCCGAGGCCGCCTTGCCGTCCGGCGTCTTCTCGAGCTCTCCGATGGAGACGTCGTAGCCGGCCTCCTCGGTCGCCTTCCAGACCCGGTCCCGCTTGTCCCGTGCGGCGGTCGGGTCCCCCTCCACCAGCCCGAACTTGGCGAGCTGACGCAGGTGGAAGCTGGCGGAGTTGGCCGGGATGCCGAGCAGCCGCGCCACGTCCGCGGCACGCAGCGAACCGTGCGCGTCCAGCTCGGTGAGGATCCGGCTGCGGACCGGGTGCGCGATCGCGCGCAGCACGCGGGGGTCGTGGAGCTCGGGTCGCGCCATGACCCGAGTATTGCGCACGAAGTGGTGCGGATCAGCGACGTCGGAACCGGCCCAGGATCCTGGAAGGGTCCTTCGACATGGTCGCGGCCCGCCGGGCGCGATTGCGCTGCCGGCGGAACCTGTCCCGCTGCGCGGTGACCTCGGACAGCTCGCGGCGCACCTCCTGGAGCTCGCGAGCACGTTCGGCGGCGGACCACTCGGCGCGCACCGCGCGCTGCTCCAGGGCATACCGCTCGGCGGCGAGCAGCTCCATAGCGGGCGGGCAGACCAGGTCGGTGGACTGGTCCGCGACCCTCAGGTACAGGTCGACCAGCGCCGCCGCATGGTGCTGGACGGCGTGATGCTCGACCGCGAGCCGGCGTGCGTGAGCGCCCAGCTCGGCGTCGTAGCCGACGAGCAGCTCAGTCAGTCCGTCGGTTCCGGTGTCGGTGAGGTGGCCGGTGAAGCCGTCCGCCTCCAGAGCGGCGTACGACGCGGGGGTGACCCAACCTCCGAGCGAGGCCTCGTCCACGACGAACGTGGCGCGGCCCGCGGCCATCGCCTCGACAGCGGTCCGGCCCACCGCGAACACGATGTCGGCGGAACGCATTTCCTCGCGCGCGTCGACCGACGGGCGCTCGGGGCTCCCGACCCACTCGAACGTGATGCCGGCCTCTGCACAGGCACGCGCAAGCCGCTCGGGCGCGGCGATCATCCGGCGCGAGACCGCGACGGCTCGCACCGAGTCGGTCGCGAGCTGGGTGCGAATCCCGTCGGCGTACGACACGGTCACCGGCTGTGTGAGCCGGACGATCTCGGCACCCGACGTGGCGGCGTGCGCGGACAGCCGGGCGCGGGTGAGGTCGTTGAACGCGAGGTACGCAGCTGCGCCCAGCTCGGCGACGGGGTCCTCGACGGGTATCACCCAGGAATGCATCGCGAAGACCAGCGGTGCGTGGGGCAGCCGGGTCCTGACCGAGGCGACGGTGTCCGTGTGCTGGCCGTGGATGACGTCGACGTCGGGCGGCAGCCGGTCGGCGGTGTCCACGACCTCGAACCCAGCCGCCCGGAAGCGCTCCGCTGTCACGCCGCAGCGAGTCGAGAAGAAGACCACCTCGTGCCCCAGTCGCCGCAGCTCGGCAGAGACCGTCTCCAGATAGCTCTCGCTGCCGGCCCGCTCGCCCAGCGCGTGGTTGGTCATCAGGATCTTCACACGGGCACCGCGAGCGCCTGCTCGGTCATCTCGGCCAGCGTGCGGGTCCGGCCGAAGAGGACGAGTACGTCGCCGGGGCGGCACTCGGCCAACCCCGCGTCCAGCGCTTCCGCCTTGTCGGCGTGCACCACCGGCACCGGACACGCGTCGTACCAGGCAGGGTCGAAGGGCCGGCCGTCCGGGAAGTCCTCCGTGCCCGTCGGCGGGGCCAGCACCACGCGCTCGGCCAGGCCGAGGGCGCGCGCGTAGCGCCGGCCCCATGGGGCCAGATATCCGACGTAGGGCTCGAAGACAGCGACGATCCGGGCTCGCGGAAAGTGCCGCCGGAGCGCCTCGAGGCCGGTGCGCATGTTCACCGGGTGCTTGAAGCCGTAGTCGGCGAAGATCCGGACCCCATCGCGTTCGACGATCGGCTCGAGCCGCTGGTAGAGCCGGTCGAGGGTGCCCAAACCGGCCGCGGCGGCCGCTGGTTCCGCGCCAAAGGACAGGGCGGCGCCGAACGCCAAGGCCGCGTTCGGCCCCGATCGTGGCCCGATCAGCCGGATCGTGGCTTCCTCCCGAACGCCGTCCGGTGCCCGCAGCTCGAGCCTGGTCTCGCCGGAGCCGACGGCCATCGTGCGGGCGGTCAGCTCGCGACCGACCCGCCACACCTCGACTTTGGCGTGCGCCGCCAGACGTTCGGCGCGCGGCGACGGCCCGACGAGCACCCGCTCTCGGGCCTTGCCCACGAACTCCCCGACCGCCTGCACCGCGTCGGCGAGCCGGTGGTCGAGGTAGGGATGGTCGTGGTCGAGGTTGGTCACCACGGCTACGTCGACGCAGACCCGGGACACCGTCAGGTCGGAGTCGTCGACCTCGGCCACGATGGGTCCGGCGCCCAGCCGGGTCGCGCCGGCGTACCTGGGCACCATGACGCCGAGGATCGCCAACGGGTCCAGCCCCGCACCTTCGAGCGCGGCGGCCGCGAGCGCGGCAACCGTCCCCTTGCCATGGCTTCCGGAGACGCCGAGGCTGCGCCGCGTCGCCAGCACCCGCGCCAGCAGGTCGGTCCGGTGCCACAGCCTGCCTGCGGCCGCGGCGGCGACGAGCTCGGGCAGCTCGGCCGGGACGACCGAGCTGGCCACCACAGTCGCTCCTCCCGCGAAGTGGCGGATCGAGTGCGTGGTCGCGGGGTCGATCCCGGCGGCGTGGAGGAAGTCGAGGTAGTGCCGGAGACCACCGTGGTCGCAGCCGCTGACCTGGGCCCCGAGGTGGCGGGCAGCCACCGCCAACGGCGCCATGCCCCGGCCGGCGAGACCGACGAGGTGGTAGCGCTCACCTGTGAGCGGACGACCGTCTGGCACGCGCGACAGGATGGCAGAGACCTGCTCGACCAAGTTACGCACGAACTCTTGCGCAATTTTAGTTGCGCACTTATCGTTGCGCACATGACCGCCACAGAAAGGCCGAGTCGCGGCCTTCGCAGCAACCACGACTTCCAAGTGCTCTGGGTCGGCCAGACCGTCAGTGAGCTCGGCACCCAGGTGAGCATGTTCGTCTTCCCGCTCGTGACCTACGCCATCACGGGCTCGGCCCTGCTGGCCGGGCTCGCGGGTGGGTTCGAGCTGCTGGGCACGGCGCTGGCGCTGCTGCCCGGCGGCCTGCTCGCCGACCGGGTGCACCGCGGCCGACTGATGCGGGCGGCGTCCGGCATCGGCGTGCTCCTCTACACGTCCCTGGTCGTCGCAGGCGCCCTGGGCCAGATCACGGTGCCGCACCTGTTCGCGGTCGCGCTGCTCAGCGGCGCGTGCGCCGGCCTGTTCGCGCCCGCGGAGATGTCGGCGGTCCGGTCCGTCGTACCTCGCGACCAGCTGTCGACCGCACTGAGTCAGCAGCAGGCTCGTCAGCACGTCGCGAGCCTGCTGGGCGGTCCGCTCGGGGGTGCGCTGTACGGCGTGACGCGGTGGGTGCCGTTCCTCTTCGACGCGGTGACCTTCGCGGTGTCGTGGGTGATGCTCGGCCGGATCCGCGCCGACCTCTCCGCCGCGCCGCGAACCGGCGAGCGCCGCAAGGCCCGCGCGGACGTCGCCGAG
>JAWWPK010000192.1:0-16972 GCA_033854925.1 Nocardioidaceae bacterium
CGTGCGGAGCGGAACCGTCGTGGACGTCGACCTCGCCTCCGGGGCGACGACCACGCGGACCGCACTGGTGGACGATCCCCGAGCCTCCGCTGCCTCCGCCTGGCGCTTCGCTCCGGACGGCTCGTCCCTCGCCGTCCTGACGACCGAGCCCGACGGGACCACCATGGTGCTCGACGTTGACCCGCATGCCGACCGCATCGTGGCCGAGCTGCCGGGCCTCGGCTCGGCCTACGACGCGGAGTCGCGGCTGCACGTCTTCGACGGCCGGAACACCACAGTGCTGGTCGGTGGCCACGTCGGCGCCCCGTCCCCGTCAGGCCGGGTGGAAGAGACGCCACCGCCCGTGGTGAGCCCCGACGGCACCATCGTCGTCTCCGGCGGTAAGGACGGGACGGTCAGCCTCAACGACCTGGCCCGTCAAGGCACCCGGTTCGGTGGGCTCACGGTGCCCCAGCAGGACGACGTCTACGTGGTGTCGGCGTTCACGCCCGACGGCAAGGAACTGGTCACCGCACTCCCCGGCATGACGGGCCACGAGTCCTCGGTCCGGACCTTGAGCCTCGAGCCCGACGACTGGATCGCGGCGTCGTGCGCGGTGGCTGCGCGAGACCTCACCGCGGACGACTGGTCCCGGTACGGTGTCGGCCCGGCTCCCGACGACCTGAGGTGTGTGCAGTGAACGCAGCTGTCACCACGAGGCCGGGCGCGGTGCGCGCGGACGCGGCGCACTGGGTGATCCGGGTCGCCGGTGCGGTCTACGCCGTGAGCGTCGTGCTGCTCGCGGTGGCTGTCTACGTCGACCTGCCCGGGTTCCTCGGGGCGTACGGCGACCCGCGGGCCGGCTGGCCGATCGCGGTCAACATGCTCGCCGGTGGGCTGGCTTTCGGCACCTGGCGATTCGTGAACCGGCGCAACAGCCGGCCGTTCGCGGTGGTGCTGCTCGCGCTCGGCCTCGCCACGGTCCTGGTGCTGGCCGCGTCGGCGTACTACGCCTGTCCGGAGCCCGGGCTCAGCAGCGGCTGGAGCGCGTTCACGCGGGTCGTCGGCCTGGTGACCAACAACTACGTCGTCGACATGTTCACGGCGCCGGCGCCCGGCTGCGACACCGGAGGCGTGCCGCTCGCGCTGCAGTTCGCCCGGTTGGTGCAGCTGATCGTGCTGCTGGTGGCCGCGACCAGCGCGGTGACTGCGCTGCTGCGCACCCAGGTCGACCGGGTCGTGGTGCGGTGGTCGCCGCAGCTCTCGGTGGTGCTCGGTGCCGACGTGACCTCCGCTGCGCTCCTACCGGCGCTGGCCACCGGTGGCGACCGCTTCACGCTGGCCGTCCTGACCTCCGACCCACTCGCTCCGTGGGTCGGTCAGGCTCGCGCCGCCGGCTGGCGGGTCGTCATCACCGACCCGCGGCGGCAGGCGTCGCTGACCCGGCTGCTCGTCCGGCCGCGCGGGCGGCACGCCGTACGTCGGCTCGCGGTGCTGGCGCCGGACAGCACCGAGGCCCAGCGGTTGATGACCACGGTGCAGGGAGCTCTGGAGGACCGGAAGTCGGTGACCGGGGACCACCCGGTGCGGGCACTGCTGAGGATGGACGAGGCCTGGCAGGCCGAGGACTGGCGGCGCCGCTACCTGAGCCGGATCCCGGAGTGGATCGTCGACACGATCAGTGAGAACGAGGTGACCGCCCGGCTGCTGGTCGATCACATGGTCGAGCGTGGCGTCGACCACGTGCTGCTCGCCGGCCAGTCCGACCTCACCTTCGCCGTCGTCGCCGAGCTCGCCCAGCGCGGCCGTGAGCGTGCGCTGGTGCCCGACGAGCCACAGATCCCCTCAGTGACGATCGTCGGCCCCGCCGCGGACGACGTGCTCAATGAGCACGTGCTCTCGCAGCGCCGGTTCGGCAACAGCAGGCTCGACCGGGTGCGCGCCGAGACCGGCCGCGAGCTCGACGTGGTGGTGCACCACGCCGTCGAGCAGAACGCCGCCCCAGCAGTCCTGTTCAGCGGTGACGTCGAGGTGGCCGACCAGCGGCTCGCGTCCCGGCTGGGGGCGACCTACGCGGGGCTGCTCGTGTACTCGCGGCACACCGAGGTCACCGGCCTCGGCACGGAGCCGCTGCTGGCCCAGGTCCGCGCGTTCGGCTCCACGCTGGACGCCGGCCAGGGCCGACCCGTCGACAGCTGGGAGCGGATCGCCCGGCTGGTGCACGAGGACTACGTCCGTGCCTACCCCGATCCCGACGACCCGGCCCGGCGACCGTGGAACGAGCTTGCGCCGTTCTACCGCGAGTCCAACGTCCGGCAGGTCCTCACCGCCCTCGGCTCCGCCGTCGCGGTGGGGCGCAGCTGGGGAGCCAGCGCCGAGACCGCGTCGCCACCGAGTGACCGGCAGCTCGACGAGATGGCCTGCCGCGAGCACGAGTCCTGGCTCGAGCACCACCAGCGCAACGGCTGGTCCTACGGTGCGACCCGGGACCGGGCCGCCAAGCGGCACCCGGACCTGCTGCCCTGGGCCCAGCTCCCCGACGAGAGCCGCGCCAAGACCCGCAAGGGCGTGCTCGAGAGCCTGGCCCTGCTGGAGACGCTCGGCTACCGCTCCTTCGACGACCCCTACGCCACGTGGGTGCACTTCCGTCGGCGCGGCGAGGTCACCGCCGTACGTCGCACCGAGCCGTGGACCTGGACCACCTCGGACGGCGCCGTGATGCGCGGCCGGGCCGGCGACTGGGAGGTCACCGACCACGGAGGCTCGCGCTCGGTCGACGCCACGATCTTCGAGCAGACCCATGAACCGATCGGCGGCGACCGGTGGCGCCGCACCGGCGAGGTCCGCGGCCGACAGGCCCGCCCGGGCGAGCTGGTGCACAGCCTCGAGGGCGACCAGACCGCCCGCCTCGGCCAGTGGGTGCTCAGCGGCATCGCCGGCGAGGAGTGGCTCGTCTCGACCGATCACCTCGAGTCGGCGTACGACCGCGTCGACGGTTCGTCTGCGGTCTGACGTGGTGTCCGGCGCCGCGGCACCGCTGACGAATCGCGGTCACTGGATCCCGGCGGCCTTGTCGAGCTCCTGCAGCAGGTCGTGGGCGGCGAGCTCGACCCCCTTGTGCCGCCACTCGGCGGCCCGGTAGACGCAGGCGATCAGCCCGGTGCGGTGCACGCGTCGGAGGTCGCCGTAGACGAACGCGTAGCGGGCCTTGGTCTCGTCGTTCGCGCCCTCGGTCAGGCCGAGGTGCCAGGCGGCGTACTCGTCCCACGAGTGCCGCTCGAGGTAGGCGGTGCCCGCGGCGGCGTCGGGCTGTACGTCGCCCCAGTCGGAGTCGAGCACGTACTGCTTGCCCTTGATCAGCTCCCGGCACCGGGCCACCGCGGCCTTGTTGACGGCGTAGCTGGCCACGACATCCTCCCTGTGCTCTAGGCCGGAACGGGCTGGTCGTCCTCACGCGGGCCGAAGATGCAGAGCTCGTCGAGCTCCTCGGCCGACCGGGCGGTACCCCAGGCCTGCATCTGTGCGCGGGAGCGCCGCGAGAAGAACCCTCGGAACAGCTCGTAGGGCGAGACGCGGTCGGCCAGGTCGGGTGCCCGCGGGGCCAGCGCCTCGGTGATCGGCATCCAGAGGGCGTCCGGCATCCGCGGCAGCCCCAGCGCCTCGTGCAGGTCGGCGTGGTGGACGGCGATGTTCCAGACCAGCGCCGGACGCGGGTTGTCGACCACCGACTCGGCGATCGCGTCCTGGCGCAGGCGCAGCTCGTCCATCAGGTTGGCGACCGGCAGTGCGGCGCGTTCGCTGACGTGCCGTGAGGTCCACTCCGGGCCGGGTGCGCCGTCCATCCGGCCGGTGACCGCATCGCTGGCGCCGCCCGCCAGGTGCGCGAGCACCTCGTGCACGCTCCAGGCCGGCGTACCGGGCACCGTCGTGGCCAGCTGCTCCTCGGTCAGGGTCGGAGCCAGCGCGCTCACCGCGGCCACATGTTCGCGGTACAGGGCTCCCCAGTGAGTCACGTGGCGACGCTAGTCCGTGCTCGGCCGCGGAGACAGCCCTTCGCCCGCCAGCCGAAGGCTTCAGGACTCGCGTCAGCCGCCGGGCGCGAAGAGGCAGAACGGGTGGCCGGCCGGGTCGAGCAGCACCCGCACGTCGTCCTGCGGCTGCCACTCGGCCAGGCGGGCACCGAGCCCCTGCGCGCGGGTCACCTCGGCCTCCAGGTCCTGCACTCCGATGTCGAGGTGCAGCTGCATCTGCTGGGCGCCGCGCACCGTGGGCCAGCTCGGCGGAGCATGCTCGGTCTCGAGCTGGAACGAGAGACCCGGGCCGCCCCCGCGGGGCTTGATGACCACCCAGGTGTCGTCGGAGCCGTGGTCCTCGTCGCGGTAGTCCCAGCCGAGGAGCCGGCGGTAGAACTCCGCGAGCCCGGGCGGGTCGGGGGTCCCGAGGACGGTGTTGGAGAGGTAGGGGTACGTCGTCGGCATGACCCGAGACTAGAACTGACCGCGGACGGGCAGACCACGGCCGTGGCCGGCCTCAACCCCTCAACGACCGCTCGGGAACTTCGAACAGGGGTGTCGTATCCGGGTGCGGGCGTTCGTGGAGAGGATGAGAACCATTCGACGAAGGAGACCGACATGACCCAGTACCTGCTCAGCGTGCACAGCGGCCCGGATGACTACGCCCGCTCCCTCGAGGAGATGCAGCCGATGTTCGACGCCGTCGACCAGTACAACCAGAAGGCGCGGGAGGCCGGCATCTGGGTCTTCGCCGGGGGTCTGCAGCCCGGCGACCTGGCCACCGTGGTGGACAACACCGGCAGCGAGCCGATCGTCACCGACGGCCCCTACCTGGAGACCAAGGAGTGGATCGGCGGCTTCTGGGTCTTCGAGCTGCCCGACCTCGACGCGGCGCTGCAGTGGGCGACCGAGGCGTCGAAGGCGTGCGGTGGCAAGGTCGAGGTGCGCCCCTTCGAGGACGGGCCTGCGTGACGGAGCCGGACTCGCAGCAGGCGATCGAGCGGATCTACCGCGAGGAGTACGGCCGGATCGTCGCCTCGCTGACCCGCCGCTTCGGCGACATCGACATCGCCGAGGAGGCCGCCGGCGAGGCGCTGCTGCTCGCGGTCGAGCGCTGGCCGCGCGACGGCGTACCGCCGAACCCCGGCGGCTGGCTCACCACGACCGCCGGCAACCGCGCGATCGACCGGATCCGCCGCGAGTCCCACCGCGACGCCAAGCACCAGGCGGCACTCATCATGTCCGACGACACCCCACACGAGCCGACCGGCATCGTCGAGGACGACCGGCTGCGGCTGATCTTCACCTGCTGCCACCCGGCGCTCGCGCCCGAGGCGCGGGTGGCCCTCACGCTGCGCCTGCTCGGCGGCCTGACCGTGGCCGAGATCGCGCAGGCCTTCCTCGTCCCCGAGACGACGATGGCGCAACGCATCACCCGCGCCAAGAAGAAGATCAGCGCCGCGAACATCCCCTACCGGATCCCGTCCCCGGAGGACCTCGGCCAACGGGTCAACGGCGTGCTCGCCGTGCTCTACCTCGTCTTCAACGAGGGTTACCTCTCCTCGTCGGCAGACGTCTCGCCGATCCGCGACGAGCTCACCGCCGAGGCGATCCGGCTGGCCCGCATCCTCCGCATCCTGCTGCCCGACGTCCCGGAGGTCACCGGGCTGCTCGCCCTGATGTTGCTCACCGAGGCCCGCCGCTCGGCCCGTGTCGCCGACGGTCAGCTGGTCCCGCTGCACGAGCAGGACCGCGGCAGCTGGGACCGCGCCTTGATCGCCGAGGGCCATGACCTGGTCCGCGAGTGCCTCGCACTGCGTGCATCGGGAGGGGCGCACCCCGGCCAGTACCAGCTGCTGGCCGCGGTCAACGCCGTCCACACCGATGCCCCCACCGCCGCGGACACCGACTGGGCGCAGATCGCCACGCTCTACGGGCAGCTCTACGCCGTCGCGCCCTCGCCGATCGTCGCCCTCAACCGTGCGGTCGCGGTCGCCGAGCTCGACGGCGCGGAGGTCGCCCTGGCCGAGGTCAACCGGCTCGACCTCGCCAACTACCACCCGTGGCACGCCACCCGCGCCGACCTGCTGCGCCGGCTCGGCCGCTCCGACGAGGCGCGCGCGGCGTACGACGCCGCGCTGGCGCTCACAGACAACGAAGCCGAGCGCAGATACCTCACCAAGCGGCGCGGTCAGCTGGGCTGACCGCTGGCCCACCGGGCCATTGACCGGGCGGATTGACGCTGCCAGCATGCGAGAAGGCTCGGGCCGGACCCTAGGAGCACGCATGAACCGTTCGGTGTCACGAGCAACAGTCGTCGCTGCGGGTGGGCTCGTCTCCGCGCTCCTCGTGGTCCCCGTGGTGACCACGTCGGCCGCGCACGCTGCGGCGTGCACCAAGGCCACGAACATCCAGGCGATCATCGACGACTCCGGGTCGATGTCCGGCACGGACCCGAACAGGTTGCGCGTCCAGGCCATGGACCTGATCATCAATGCGCTCGACCAGTCCACGACTCTGGGGGCGACGGAGTTCGGCTCGACCGCGGACGCCGTCTTCGCGCCCGCCCCCGTGGGCGCCAACGCCGCCGCCATGAAGAGCGCGCTGGACACCCTGGTCCAGGCCGACAACGGAGGAACCGACTACAACCTCGCCTTCGACACCGCCCGCGCGGCGAACCCGGGGGCGGCGGCGCGGATCTTCCTGACCGACGGCGGCCACAACGTCGGGACCTACCTGAACACCCACCTCAACCCCCCGCCGCAGGCCCAGACGCCGACGTACGTCATCGGCTTCAGCGCGGGTCTGTCCTTGCCCGAGGACCAGGCCAGGCTCCAGCAGATCGCCACCGACACCGGCGGCAGGTACTACCCCCTCCCGGACGCCTCGGCACTCCAGTCGGTCATGAACGAGATCGAGACCCGGCTCACCTGCCAGTCGGCGCCGAAGACGTTCACCGACAACATGAAGCCCGGCAAGTCGAAGCAGCACAGCGTGACGATCAGCAAGCGGTCGAACTTCGCTCAGCTGGCGCTGACGTGGTCGAGTCCCCTCGACACCTTCAAGATAAAGGACCTGAAGATCACCCAGGGCCGCAACGTCGTGGCCGCCAGGGGAGTGCGCCACCTCAAGATCAAGATCACCAAGGGCTCGACCTACATCGTGGTGAAGGTGTCCAGGCTCGTTGCGGGCAAGCTGCACTTCAAGGTCAAGGCGACGAAGATCGGATCGGGTGCGCCGACCGTCCTCCTCACCACCCAGGTGAGCCAGAGCAAGAAGGCGAAGTAGGCGCTTTCGGCCCGGGTCGGACCTCTCGCGCGCCGGCGGGGCGCGGATCCTGTTGGCGGAACGTCGTTGCTGCCTCCTAGGGTTTCTGCATGACGCCTCCTGCTCCACTCCAGCTGCCGACCGCCGAAGAGGCCCTGTCCTGGGTCCAGGAGCGGACGGCGACGGGGCTGGCGGCCGCTCGAGACCTGGTCGCCGGCCTGCGTGAGCAGAAGCCGGCCGATCCGGAAGACGTGTTGCGTCGCTGGGACGAGGTGACCCTGACGCTGAGCAACGTCCGCGTGATCGCCGGGCTCTACTCCAACGGCCACCCCGACGTCGTCGTGCGCACGGCGAGCGAGGAGGCCGAGATCGAGGTCGACAAGCTCGTCACCGAGCTGCGCCAGGAGCGCGCGCTCTACGACCTGTTCGCCGCGCTCGACCCGACCGGACTCGACCCGACCGGGCTCGACCCGACCAAGGGGAGGCTGCTCGAGAAGACGCTCGAGGAGTTCCGGCGCGCGGGCGTCGACCAGGACGACGAGACCCGCAAGAGGCTGGCCGAGATCAGCGAGCGGATGACGGCGATCGACCAGGAGTTCAGCCGCAACATCCGTGACGACGTGCGCACCGTCAAGGCGACGCCCGACCAGCTCGCCGGTCTGCCGCAGGACTGGCTGGCCGCGCACCCGGTCGACGACGACGGCCTCGTCAGCGTGACGACCGACTACCCGGACGCGATCCCGGCGCGGATGTTCGTGCGTGACCGCGAGGTCAGACGCCAGGTCACGATCGCCTTCCTCGAGCGGGGCTGGCCGGACAACGAGCCGCTGCTCAAGGAGCTCTTCGACCTGCGCCACGAGTACGCCAACCTCGTCGGCTACTCAGACTGGGCGTCCTACGACGCCGCGGTGAAGATGATCGAGAAGGGACCGGCGATCCCGGAGTTCATCGACCGCATCGCGCAGGCCGCCCAGGGTCCGATGGAGCGCGACCTCGCGGTGGTGATGGAGCGCTTCCGGCAGGACGTGCCCGACGCCGAGTCGATCACGTCTGCAGACTCGGTCTACTACGAGGAGCTCGTGCGCAAGGAGCAGCACGACGTCGACTCGCAGCTGGTGCGCACCTACTTCGACTCCGACAAGGTCAAGCGGGGGCTGCTCGACGTCACCGGCCGGCTGTTCGGGCTGCGCTACGAGCCGGTCGCGGACGTGGTGGTGTGGCACGAGGACGTCATCGTGTTCGACGTCTACTCATCCGGCCCGGAGACCGACGGCGAGAGCCTCGGCCGGATCTACCTCGACCTGCATCCGCGCGAGGGCAAGTTCAAGCACGCCGCCCAGTTCACGATCGCCAGCGGTGTCGCCGGCCGGCAGCTGCCGGAGGGTGCGCTGCTGTGCAACTTCAACAAGGGGCTGATGGAGCACGACCACGTCGTGACGCTGTTCCACGAGTTCGGCCACCTCGTGCACCACGTTCTCGGCGGCCACGTCGGCTGGACCCGCTTCTCGGGCGTCGCGACCGAGTGGGACTTCGTCGAGGCCCCCAGCCAGATGCTCGAGGAGTGGGCGTGGGACGCCGACGTGCTGCAGACCTTCGCGACCGACGCGGCCGGTGAGCCGATCCCGGCCGACCTGGTCGAGCGGATGCGCGCGGCCGACGACTTCGGCAAGGGGCTGCAGGCTCGGCAGCAGATGTTCTACGCCGCGGTGTCCTACTGGTTCCACACCGAGCGGCCGGCAGACCTGTCGACCAGGCAGGTCGAGCTCCAGGAGCGCTACTCGCCGTACCGCTTCATCGACGGCACCCACTTCTTCGCCAACTTCGGCCACCTCGGCGGCTACTCGTCGGCCTACTACACCTACATGTGGTCGCTGGTCATCGCGAAGGACCTGTTCTCGGCGTTCGACCCCGACGACATGTTCGACCCGGGCGTCGCGACGCGTTACCGCGACCGGATCCTCGCCGCCGGCGGCACCAAGGACGCCGCCGACCTGGTCGCCGACTTCCTCGGGCGTCCCTACACCTTCGACGCGTACGCCGCCTGGCTGGCGCGGTAGCCCGGGTAGAGCGACACACCCGGGCTTGTGCCTGACGATCCGTCGGCGTACAGTAACGATATATCGCGAACGTACGGCGACAGTCTGACATCGACGGAGCCGCTCGCGGTACCTGAACAACCCCCAGGACAGACAGAGACAGTGAAGGAGTTCCGAGATGGGACACCCAGGATTCAACCCGGGAAACAACAGAGCACCGTGGGCTCGCGACGACGAGGGCGGCACCGAACGCGTGTGGCGCCAGCACCGGGGCGGCGAGCGCGGCAGAGGCCGCGGTCGCAGTGGCCCGTGGGGCGACTGGTCCGGCTCCGGGAGGTCCGGCCGCCAGGGTCCGCCGCCGTGGGTCGTCGGCCTCTTCGGCCTCGGCCAGGAGGAGCCGCGGCGCGGTCCTCGCGTCCGGCGCGGTGACGTCCGCTCCGCGATCCTCGACGTCCTGCGCACCGCGGCGGCCGACGAGAACTCGGAAGCGGTCAACGGCTACCAGGTGATCCAGCAGATCGCCGAGCGCAGCGGGGGCGCCTGGCGCCCGAGCCCCGGCTCGGTCTACCCGACGATCCAGCTGCTCCAGGACGAGGGGCTGGTCGAGACCGATGACGAGCGAACCCGCAAGACCCTGGCGCTCACCGCGGAGGGCACCTCGTACGTCGCGGAGCACGCCGACGAGCTCGCTGCCGTGTGGGCGCCGTTCGAGCGTCGCGAGCGCGACGAGGAGTCCGGCGGGAGCTTCGCCGGCCTCAAGCCGGAGATCGGCCAGGTCATGGGCGCGGTGTGGCAGATCGTCACTTCAGGCTCGGAGTCGCAGCAGCGCGCCGCCATCGACGTCCTCGTCGAGACCCGCCGCAAGCTCTACGGCATCCTCGCCGACGGCCACGACGCCACCGATGAGGACGACGAGCCCGAGGACGAGTCATGACGGACCAGACCATCCGGATCAGCGACGCCGAGCGTGACGCAGCGGCGGCCGACCTGGGCGAGCACTTCGCCCAGGGTCGGCTGACCGCCGACGAGCACGCCGAGCGCCTCGAGCAGGTGTGGGGCGCGAAGACCCGGGGCGAGATCGCCCCGATCTTCCGCGACCTGCCCAGCCCTTACGCCGCGGTCGCGTCCTCTCCCGTCTCCCGCAACGACCGCTCCTGGAACCCGGGTCTGCGCCCGTTTCGCCGCGGGGTTCCGGCCCCGCTCCTGGTGGTGCTGGCCGTGCTGATCGTGCTCTCCGCGATCGCGCACTTCCCGCTGTTCCTGCTCGGCTTCGCGGTCTTCTGGTTCGTGGTGCTCCGGCACCGCGGCCCGCGCCGTCGCACGTTCGCCCACGGGCGGTACGACCGCGGCTGGCGCTAGCCCGACCATCGCTGTGTGGGAGCCGCCAGCAGCTCGTCGATCCAGGCGAAGCAGCGCAGCGAGAGCTCCTCGAGGGTGGCGGACGACGCCCCGGGCACCAGCTCCTCGATCCGGTCCGCCACCTCGGGAGGCAGGTCCTCGCGGAGGTAGCGCAGGCCGAAGTCGTGGCGCCACGGGCAGTACTGCACGCGGAGCAGACGCACCAGGGTCCCGAGCGCGAAGCTCAGGTAGAAGTTGCAGGCCTCGGCCACGTGACCCCGGGCGATCGCCCGGTTCACCAGCCACTCGTCGGTCGCCCGGCGCTGCCGGGCCTGGTCGACCGCGGCCTCGAGCGCCGCGCTGACGTCCTCCTCCTCGAGGACGACCAGCCCGTCAGGGTCATGCAGCACGATCGGCGTGCCGTGGCGGCGTACGTCGATGTGCGAGTGCCGGTCGGACAGGTCCGAGACATGCAGGTCGATGATGCGGGTCGGCTCGAGCAGCAGCCCGGGCCGGTCCTGGAGGTTGACGAAGCACTGGCGACCGTCCGGCCAGACGTGCTCCGGCACCGCCCAAACGCTCCGGACGTCGAAGTCGGCGCGAGCCCGCTCGAGCCACCGCGAGTAGACCGAGGTCGAGGTGCCGGGCGTGCACAGGACGTCGACGTCGAGGTCCGACCACTCGTCGTAGCCGCCGGTCGCCGCAGAGCCGCTCACCCACAGGCAGTGCACGTCCGCGTCCGCCTCGGCCCGGGTGGTCAGCCAGGCGGTCCAGTCGGCGTACCTGCTCAGATCGGTCACGCCGCGGAGTCTGCTACCTCAGCACCTCGTAGCGCAGGTGCGTCACCCCACGCCCTTCGTTGACCACGGGGTCCGAGAGTCGCACCGGCCCCTTGGAGCCGGCGAACCACGGGATGCCCGCGCCGAGCACCACGGGCACGAGACTGACGTCGATGACGTCGAGCAGCCCGGCGTCGAGCGCCTGTCGAGCCACCGTGCCCCCGGCGATCACGACGTCGAGATCTCCGGCGAGCTCACGCGCCTGGGCGATCGCGTCCTCGACGCCCGAGACGAAGCGGTAGGGGACGCCGTCCGGGTGCTCTTCCGGAGCGTGGTGGGTGACCACGACGATCGGCGCCTCGTTGCCCGGGTGACCCTCCCAGCCGTTGGTCATGTCGTAGAGGTCGCGGCCCATGACGTGGCAGCCGATCCGTGCGACCGCCTCCTTCATCAACGTGGCGCTGGGCTCGAACATGTGGAACGGCGGCCACCCGTCGGCCAGGACGAGGTCGACGTCGCCGTTGTCGTAGAAGCCGAAGAGGGCATCGCAGCCACCCTCCGGGTCGGCGATGAAGCCGTCGATCGACATGGCCAGGTTGGCGATCACCCGTGTCATCTGAACCTCCAGGGCGTTTGTGTTCGGTCCGAGTGGAGACCGGACGGGATGGCGAGGCTCATCGGTTTCGGGAGGTTCTCATGTCGTCGTCCACCCGCTGGACCATCGTGGTGGTCCTGCTCATCCCGGCAGTGGTGCTGCCCCTGCTCGTCGGTGTCTACGACCGTACTGATCCGGAGCTCTGGGGCTTCCCCTTCTACTACTGGTTCCAGTTCCTGCTCATTCCGTGCGTCGCGGTGCTCACCTCGGCGGCGTACTGGCTGACCAGGACAGAGGAGCCACCGACCGACCCGGCCGGCAAGAACGAGGACCCGGCAGAGGTGATCCGATGAGCGGGGTCGCGGTCGGCATCTTCGTCTTCCTGTTCCTCCTCGTCACCGTGCTCGGCTTCGCCGCCGCGCGCTGGCGCCGCGCCAAGGACATGGGCAGCCTCGACGAGTGGGGGCTGGGCGGACGCGGCTTCGGCACCTTCATCGCCTGGTTCCTCATCGGTGGCGACATCTACACGGCGTACACGTTCATCGCCGTGCCGGCCACGCTCTACGCCGGCAGCGCGGTCGGCTTCTTCGCAGTGCCCTACACGATCGTCGTCTACCCGCTGATCTTCCTGTTCCTGCCGCGACTGTGGTCGGTGAGCCACCGGCACGGCTACGTCACGCCGGCGGACTTCGTCGAGGGCCGCTACGACAGCAAACCGCTGGCCACGGCTGTCGCGATCACCGGCATCCTCGCGACGATGCCCTACATCGCGCTGCAGCTGGTCGGGATGCAGGTGGTGCTCGAGGTGATGGGCCTGGGCAGCGACAGTGACAACTGGTTCGTCAAGGACCTGCCGCTGTTCATCGCGTTCGCCGTGCTGGCCGCCTACACCTACTCGAGCGGGCTGCGCGCGCCCGCGCTGATCGCGTTCGTGAAGGACACGCTGATCTACATCGTCATCATCGTCGCGGTCATCTACATCCCTCACCACATCGGCGGTTGGGGTCACATCTTCGACACCGTCACCAAGGGCTTCGGCGACTTCAACACCCAGAACGCCGACGCCATCGCGGGGGGCCAGGCGGCCCCGAAGGCGGTCATGCCGCCCGGCCTGTTGCACCTGGCCTACGGCAGCCTGGCGCTCGGCTCGGCGCTGGCGCTGTTCATGTACCCGCACTCGATCACCGGTGTGCTCTCCACGCGGAGCCGCTCGGTGATCCGGCGCAACGCCTCGCTGCTCCCGGCGTACTCCTTCCTGCTCGGGCTCCTCGCGCTGCTCGGCTTCGTCGCGATCGCGGCCGGCGTGAAGGTCACCAACCCGCAGCAGGCGGTTCCGCAGCTGTTCGAGAACGAGTTCCCGGCGTGGTTCGCCGGCGTCGCGTACGCCGCGATCGTGATCGGTGCGCTGGTGCCGGCCGCGATCATGTCGATCGCCGCCGCCAACCTGTGGACCCGCAACATCTACCGCGCGTTCATCAACCGCGACGCCACGCACGCGCAGGAGGCGCAGCAGGCCAAGATCGTCTCGCTGGTGGTCAAGTTCGGCGCCCTGATCTTCGTCCTCGCGCTGTCCAACAGCTACGCGATCAACCTGCAGCTGCTGGGAGGTGTCTGGATCCTGCAGACCCTGCCCGCGATCGTGGTCGGGCTCTACACGCGCTGGTTCCACCGCTGGGCGCTCCTCGCCGGCTGGGCGGCGGGGATGGCGTGGGGCAGCTGGCTGGCCTACGGCGTGAAGTCTCCGGTCCAGGACCACTTCGGCGGACCGCTCGTGACCCTCCCGTGGGACGACACGAGGAAGATCTACATCGCTGTCCTCGCCTTCGGCCTCAACCTGATCGTGGCCATCGTGCTGACCGTCATCCTCCGCGCGGCCAACGTGTCGGCCGGCATCGACCACACCCAGGCGAGCGACTACACCGCCGACCTGGGCGACGAGGACGTCGAACCCGAGCTGGACCCGGAGGTCGCCACCCACTGAGCCAGCCGGTCCAGGTCGTGCAGGGGTGACCCGCCGGTAACCTCGGCGTCGTGAGTGAGCCCGAGGCCCAGCCGAACGACCAGCCGACCACGCCGAGCTTCGACCTGAGCCCGGACCACGTCGACCTGCAGAAGTGGGTGCACACCTTCGCCGAGGACGTGGTCCGGCCGGCCGCCGCCGAGTGGGACGAGCGCGAGGAGTTCCCGTGGCCGGTGCTCGAGGAGGCCGCCAAGATCGGGCTCTACTCCCTGGACTTCTTCGCGACCCAGAACTTCGAGGAGACCGGGCTCGGGCTGCCGGTCACCATGGAGGAGCTGTTCTGGGGTGACGCCGGCATCGGGCTGGCCATCGTCGGCACCGCCCTGGCGGCGGCCGGCGTCGCGGCCAACGGCACCCCCGAGCAGATCGGCGAGTGGGCGCCGCAGATGTTCGGGTCGCCGGGCGACCTCAAGATCGCCGCGTTCTGCTCCTCGGAGCCGGACGCCGGCAGTGACGTCGGCGCCATGCGCACCCGGGCGACGTACGACGAGGCGAGCGACGAGTGGGTCATCAACGGCACCAAGACCTGGGCCACGAACGGCGGCATCGCCGACGTGCACGTCGTCACCGCGGTCGTCGACCCGGAGCTCAAGGCGCGAGGCCAGGCGAGCTTCGTGGTCCCGCCCGGCACCAAGGGGCTGAGCCAGGGCCAGAAGTTCGCCAAGCACGGCATCCGTGCCTCGCACACCGCCGAGGTCGTGCTCGACCGGGTCCGGGTGCCCGGCTCCTGCCTGCTCGGCGGCAAGGAGAAGCTCGACGCGCGGCTGGCCCGCGCCCGCGAGGGTGCGGCGAGCCGCGGCGTCAACGCGTCGATGGTGACCTTCGAGCGGACCCGGCCCGCGGTCGGCGCCCAGGCGGTCGGGATCGCGCGCGCGGCGTACGAGATCGCGCTCGACTACGCGAAGACGCGCGAGCAGTTCGGCCGCCCGATCATCGACAACCAGGCCATCGCCTTCGCCCTGGTCGACATGAAGACCTCGATCGACGCGAGCCGGCTGCTGGTCTGGCGCGCCGCGTGGATGGCCAAGCAGGGCAAGACGTTCGAGGCGGCCGAGGGCTCGATGTCCAAGCTGTACGCAGGCGAGACCGCGGTCCGGGTCACCGGCCAGGCGATGCAGATCCTGGGCGGGAACGGCTACACCCGCGACTACCCCGTCGAGCGGATGGCCCGCGACGCCCGGATCTACACGATCATCGAGGGCACCTCCGAGATCCAGCGGCTGGTCATCGCCCGGGCGATCTCCGGCATGCAGATCCGCTGACACCGCGCGATTCGTCTGCGAGCTGACCTGGAACCTGCCGCTCAGCGGGTCAGACGAATCGCAGCGCCGGCAGCACGGTCTCGCAGACCAGCCGCAGCGACTCCCACGACGGCTCGGCGGGCAGCCCGCCGCAGGCCGGATGGCTGGTGACCAGCCGGATCTCGCCCGAGCGGCACCGGTCCACGAGGTCGTCCGCGGTCAGGACGACGTAGACCCCGGCGGCCCGCATCTCCTCGACCGTGCTCGAGTCGTCGCGCACGTACGACGAGGTGTCCGCGGCCCTCCAGGCGGCGTACCCCTGGGCGTCGGCGAGCAGGTGGTGGCCGTACCGCTCCCAGAACAAGTCGGGGTCGGCCGCGCAGAAGATGTTCGCCGGACCCGCGGGCGCGAGGAGGGTGAAGCCGGGCTCGCGGCCCTGCGCCCGGCACTCCTCCTCGTAGGCCGCCTTCAGCTCGGGACCGCCGACCTGCGGCTGGAAGTGCAGGCCGAGACGCGCGGCCCGCTTGGCGGCCGCGACCGCGCCGCCCCCGTAGAAGAGCATCGGGTGCGGCTGGGTGTACGGCCCGGGCGTCACTGCGCCGCTGGCCCACGCGTCGAGCATCCGGGTGATCCGGTCCTCGATGTCGCGGCCGCGGGTCTCCCAGGCGACGCCGAACAGGTCGTACTCCTCACGCCGGTAGCCCAGCCCGAGCGTGTGGCTGACCCGGCCGCCGGACAGGTGGTCGAGGACGGCGAGGTCTTCCGCCAGCCGCATCGGGTCATAGAGGTTCACGAGCAGTGCCGCGACCGAGATCGGGATCCGCTCGGTCACCGCGGCGAACGCGGCCGCGACCGGGATCGGGCTCGGCAGGTACCCGTCACCGGAGAGGTGGTGCTCCGAGAGCATCAGCGCGTCCTGCCCGTGCCGGTCGACGTACGCCGCCTGATCGATGGCCCGCGCGAACAGCTCGCGCCGCTCCTCGGGCGTCGCGCCGGGCGCGCGGAAGTCGTAGCGGGTGACGAACGAGGTGCGCGGCACGGGCGCCAGTCTCACATTCCCCGGCGCTGCCTCGTCACCTGGACGACGGACGACGACGTGAGGAGAACGACGATGACGGTGCTCGACAGCAGTGAGGTCCTGAGGCCCGGCGACGAGGGGTACGACGAGGCAGCGAAGGTGTTCTTCGCGACCGGCCGGCCGGCCCTGGTGGTACGTCCGCGTGGAGCGGACGAGGTGGTGGCGGCCGTCCGGTACGCCGTGCGCGAGGACCTGGCGGTCGCCGTGCGTTCCGGCGGGCACAGCGGGCTGGGCCACGGCACCAACACCGGTGGCATGGTGATCGACCTGGACCATCTGGACACGGTGGAGGTGCTCGACGGTCGCCGGGTGCGCGTCGGCGGAGGCGCCACCTGGGGGAGGGTCGCCGCAGCCCTAGACCCGCACGGTCTGGGGCTGACCTCCGGTGACACCCGGGACGTGGGCGTCGGCGGGCTCACCTTGGGCGGCGGCATCGGCTGGATGGTCCGCAAGCACGGCCTGGCCGTCGACAACCTCGTCGGCGCACGGGTGGTGACGGCCGATGGCCGGCTGCTCGTGGCGTCGGCGCACGAGAACCCGGACCTGTTCTGGGGGCTGCGCGGCGGGGGTGGCAACTTCGGCGTGGTGGTCGACTTCGACTTCCTCGCGCAGCCGGTCATGACGGT